>CACMZN010000011.1 GCA_902618175.1 uncultured Verrucomicrobiota bacterium | reverse complement strand
GATCAAAGAACCCATGCTTGGCAAAAAGATCCAGCATGTGATCCATGAAAGGAATTCCCGTTGAAATTTTTCCTTCTCCGCTTCCATCCAAGGAAAGAAAGACACGTATTTGTGTCTCACTCGTATTTCTGACTATCTTCGAATTTCTTGGTCTTGCCATAGCTTGATTTTATCAATCAGGATACTTATCTCAGAAGCCTTGCCAATACTGATTCTAACATAGGATGAAGTTAGTGCATTTTCAGGAAAATATCGGATCAAAATCTTATTGCTCAATAGAAATTCAAATAAATTGCCTGCTACTGAAGCACTTCTTTCATTGGCTTTTCCAACAGGCTGGGTAAATAGAAAATTAGTTCCGCTGGGAATGGTCCTCCAACCCCACGAAATCAATTCTTGATGAAACTGATCTCTGGTCTTGATGATCTCCTTTTTGGTAAACTCAAAATATTTTCTGTCTTTCAAAACGGCTTGAGCTCCAACTTGAGCAAGTCGGTCAAGGTTGTAAACCTCTCTGGCCTGATCCAAAATGGAAATGATTTTTGGTGATGACATTGCATACCCTACTCGCAAACCAGCCAGAGAATAAGATTTCGATAAGGATCTCGATATGATGAGATTATCGAATTCATTAAGCAAAGAAACCGCATTTTCCTTGGCAAAATCAACATATGCTTCGTCGAGAACCATGATTCCCTCGTAAGAATTTAAAATCTGTTTAAGACTACTCAACTCAAATTCTTTGCCGCTTGGAGCATGTGGACTGGTTAGAAAGAAAATATTTGCATTACTTTCAATGATTTCTCTAATGGGCAAATCAAAGTCATCGTCCTTGAAAGGAACACCTAGGATTTGAGAACCCTGTATGGATGCCAAGGATCTATATAGTGAGTATGAGGGATCAAGCATGCCTGCTTTTAATTGATGATCGGAAAAGCATCGCATGCACAGGTTAAGAATATCGTCAGACCCATTGCCAATTATTATCTGTTCCTGGGAAAGATTGTGTAGTTCGGCAATGCAAGTCCTCAATTCCAAGGACTGGGGATTGGGATATAGTCTCAACTTCTCTATTTCTTCAAATATTGCATTCTTTACTGATTCACTCGGAGGATATGGATTTTCATTGGTATTCAGTTTCAGCACTTCTTCTTTCAGCGAGGGCTGTTTTCCAGGCACGTAAGGGACGTGCGCTTGCAGAGTGGAAGAAAGATGCTTCTCAAAGAAGTCCATTTCAGACCCTACCGGATTGAATTCAATCTTAATTCAATGGACTGACCATGTCCATCCAGCCTTTCCATCCTCGAAAAGCACGTGGAGGCATCTCTTGCAGCTTTCAAAGAGTCCATGTCGTACTTGATGAAGCTTGTACGCCGGATGAAATCATGAAGACGAAGACCGGAAGAAAAACGTCCAGAGCGTCCCGTTGGAAGTACATGACTTGGACCAGCAACAAAATCGCCCAATGCCGTGGGTGAATGATGTCCGAGGAGCATGGCTCCTGCAGTTGTGATTTCGCTCATGAAAAAATCCAGTTTTTCTTCTGAAACCTGCAATTCGAGATGTTCAGGAGCTATAAAGTTTGCAATCTCCGACAATCTAGTGAGATCGGAAATCCAAATTGCTCTTAATCCATGCTGCAGAACCTTTTCGATGGCCGATCTATGGCTAAGAGTCTCCAATTGTAATTTAATCTCATTTTCGATCTGAACAAAAAGTGATTTTTCGCTGCAAAGAAGATACGTCTTTTCTTTGCCAGAGCCATGTTCAGCTTGTGCAAGTAAGGCAGTCGCGACAAACTTAGGATTTGCTGTTTCATCGGCAATCACCATCACTTCGCTTGGACCTGGCAACAAATCCACTCCAACTACTCCAAAAACCTGCCTTTTGGCTTCGTTAACGTATGCGTTTCCAGGCCCGAATATCTTGTCAACGGGAGGAATCGTGTTCGTTCCATAAGCTAGAGCTCCAATTGCTTGAGCCCCTCCTACCGAATATACTTCGGAAACTTCCAAAAGCTTAAGAGCCGCCAACAACTGGGGTGCAATTTTGCCTTTTTCATTAGGAGGAGTCACAACTGCAATTTCCGGAACTTGAGCCACCTTTGCTAATGTGGCGGTCATGAGGACTGTTGAAACTAGGGGAACGTTTCCTCCTGGAACATATAATCCGATTCTCTTGATTGGATAATATTTTTCTCCGACATGAGCACCGTGATTATTTGAAAAGCTCCAATCAGAAGGCTTACTTTGTTCATGAAAGGTGGTTATGTTTTGAATTGCCTGCTTCAAAGATAATTCTTCCTCTTCGGAAAGTGAATTTAGAGATTTACGCATTTCATCTTCCTTAACCAACAAATCGTCCGCGTTTAAATCTGCTCGGTCGAAAAGCTTCGTTTTTTCCAATAGAGCTTGATCCCCACGTTCTCTAATCTCAGATAATATCTGGCTCACCGTTTTCGTTACTTCAACATCAGTAGCTACAGAAGTAGAGAATTCACTTAAGTTCTGAATAAGATCATCCTCCTGAGTAAGAATTTTCAATTTCAGATTGACCTTTTTCATCATTCCCACTCGATGGTGCTGGGTGGCTTCGAACTGATGTCGTAAACGACTCGATTTGCCCCCTTAACTTCATTGATGATTCGATTGGATGTCCTGCGCAACAAATCATCAGGTAAATAAGACCAATCAGCTGTCATAGCGTCACTGCTGGTGACCGCACGCAAGGAGATGACGTTTTCATAGGTTCTCTCATCCCCCATGACGCCAACGCTTTTGACGGGAAGAAAAACACAAAAGGCTTGCCATAATTTTCCATACCAACCCGCAGACCTTAGTTCCTCGATGAAAATTGCGTCTGCTTCTTTTAGAACACGCAATCGATGACCGTTGACCTCTCCAATCACTCGGACTCCAAGTCCGGGTCCCGGAAAAGGATGCCTCATTAGTAACTTGTCGGGTAGACCAAGAGATTTTCCCAATTTTCGCACTTCGTCTTTAAAGAGTTCTCGTAAAGGTTCAAGAAGTCTGAGTTTCATTTTCTTCGGCAAGCCTCCGACATTATGATGGCTTTTTATCAATGCTGCTGGGTTGCCACCGATGGGAACACTTTCGATAACGTCTGGATAGAGCGTACCTTGAGCAAGAAAATCAACATTACCTAATTTACTCACTTCTTGATCAAAAACTTCGATAAAAGTTTTTCCGATTATCTTTCTCTTTTTTTCAGGATTTGAAATCCCTTTGAGCCTTCGTAAGAAAAGCGAACCTGCTAAAGAAACCTTTAAGTTTCCGGGAATATGATTTTTGAACAGATTCTTCACTTCCTCTCGTTCATTGAGGCGTAACAATCCATTGTCCACAAAAACGCAAGTCAGTTGATCTCCAATTGCCTTGTGAATAAGGGCAGCGGCAACGGAAGAATCAACTCCTCCACTTAAACCTAAAATGACCTTCCGGTTCCCCACTTTATTCCGAATGCCAAGAATTGCTGAATCTATAAAATCATCCATATCCCAATCCCCATCGCATCCACAAATTTCAAAGAGGAAATTTCCCAAGATATCGGTGCCATTTTCGGAATGTTCAACTTCAGGGTGAAATTGTAGTCCGTAGAACCTTCTTTGAGGATCTTCTATTGCTGCAAAGCTGGAATTTTCCGTTTGAGCCAAGGGACGAAAACCCTTCGGCAGTTTTGCAAGACAATCACCGTGGGAATTCCAAACTGTAAATTCGTTCGAAAGTCCTTGGAATAAACTCCCTTTAGTCTTAATTCGAAGAATACTTCTTCCGTATTCCCTGTTTTGGCTTTTTTGCACTTTTCCTCCCAGCAGATTTCCCATGAGTTGCAAACCATAGCATATTCCCAGCACGGGAATTCCAAGTTTGAAGATGGAAGAGCAGGGCTTTGGAGCGTCATCTAATAAAACGCTGGCAGGACCTCCTGATAAAACAATACCCAAAGGATTATGTTTTCTTATTTCGTGGATACTAGCATCATAGGAAACAACTTTAGAAAAGACATTTGACTCCCTGATCCTTCTTGCAATTACCTGCGTGTATTGAGAACCGAAATCTAAAACTAAAATAGTTTGTGGCATAGTTGATTGTCGCTGATAAGTGACATTCAAAAAGGTATGCCCCCAGCAAAGCAACTCAAACTACATAACAAGGTAAGGAATATTGAGAAATTTATCGCTTGTCTTGTGAGCCAGTGCTTTCGACATTATCATCGACACCTTCCGATGTTGGATCGGTATTGACAACTTCAGGGGCGATTTCCTGCTTGGAGTCAACGGATTTTGCCTCTTGTGGTTCGACAACATTGACCTCATTGACTTCTTCTGCTTCATCAGCGGCGCTCGAAGACTCGTCCTGTGGGAAGTCCATAATCTTTTCGTTTTCCGAAACTTCAGGATTTTCGCTGACTTGTGTAGGGGAATCAGTTTTCGTCTCCAGCTCTTTCTTTTTAGACTTCGTTGTTTTTCTCTTGGATGGCTTGGAAGTTTTCTCTTCAACAAACTCGATTAAAGCCATTTCAGCGGCGTCCCCCAACCTAGGGATTGCAAGCTTGTAGATTCTGGTGTAGCCCCCTTTTCGATCGATGAATTGATCTACAAGTTCGTCAAATAACTTTTTGACTGCCTTTTTGCTTCGCAGACGAGCAATAGCTAGTCTGCGGTAATGAATCTTCTGCGATGCTTCCGTAGCAAGGTTGGCCTTTTTGGCTAAGGTCACTAACTTTTCAATCGTCGGCCGTACAGCTCGAGCTTTTGCCAAAGTTGTTTTTATTCTTCCGCTTTCAATGAGTGAGCAGCAAAGATTTGCCAGCAAGGAAGTCCGATGTGCACTCTTTACACCGAGTTGATGATTGTGTTTGCGATGTCTCATCAGTGTTTGGAAAAATAGGATTAATTTGAAACTGTTTCGAGTAGGCGACTTTCAAACTTCATTCCGAGAGATAATCCAAGCTGCTCAAGCTTCGCTTTTATTTCATTGAGTGATTTCTTGCCAAAGTTGCGATACTTAAGCATTTCGGGTTCCGACTTGGTTGCTAGTTCACCAACCGTGGTGATATTCGCGTTATTCAAGCAATTGGCAGCCCGTACGGACAGCTCAATTTCATTGACGCTCATACTCAATAGGTTCCTTAATCGATTCTGTTCTTCGCTTACTTCCTTTGAATGACTTTCAAACTCTATTTGCTCCTCGCTTATCTGATCAAATATATCCAAATGATGTCTTAGAATTGCTGCTGATTGTTTCAATGCATCGTCCGGAGAAATTCTTCCATCGGTGTTTACTTCCAAGATGAGCTTATCGTAATCAGTCATTTGACCGACACGAGTGTTCTGCACTTCATATTTGACAAGCTTTACGGGACTGTAGAGTGCATCCACGTTAATCATGCCAATCGGTTGTTCATCTGTCTTACTGTCTTCGCCCAAGCAAAAGCCACGACCAACTGTAATTTTCATCTCAGCAGAAACCTTTTGTTTTCTGTCCGTAGTAAGAATCAACTGTTCCGGATTAATGATCTCAATTCCTTCCGCAGGAGAAATGTCCGCAGCGGTAACCTCACCCTCTTTCTCGACTTCTAATGACAGGGAGACTGGATCGGCTTTATGACTAATGATCAAAACTTTTTTGAGATTCAAGACGATATCTGTTAAGTCCTCAACGATGCCATCCACACTTTGAAACTCGTGTTGAACGCCATTCATGATAAAGGAGGAAATGGCAGCTCCTTCAATGGAACTTAGCAAAACTCGTCGAAAGGCGTTTCCAATTGTATGACCATATCCCGATTCAAAGGGGTCAGCAATGAATTTTGCATACTTTTCTGTAGCGCTTTCTTCTTCTTTAACGAGCCGATTAGGTAATTCGAACTTTCCGAGTCTTGTTGCCATGGTAAGATATATTTGAGTTTAAGATTTTTAACGGCTGTAGAATTCGACAACCAGTTGGACATTGACGCTTTGATCGAGTTCTTCTGCTTCCGGTAAACGAGTTACGGTTCCCTGAAGGGAATCCGCATTGACTTCCACCCAAGCAGGATTGTTGTGGTACTGAGACCCTTCTAGATTACGAGTAGCCACTTGTCTGGAAGAGGTTTTCTCGCGTACTCCGATTTCATCTCCGGCAGAAACTTGGTAACTTGGAATATCCACTTTCTTTCCATTCACCAGCAAGTGTCCGTGATTTACGAACTGACGGGCAGCTTGTCTCGTCTTAGCGAAACCGAGCCTGTAAATTACATTATCAAGACGGGTTTCCAGCAAGGTAAGAAAAACTTCACCAGTTACACCCTGCTTTCTCTTCGCCCTCTCAAAAAGATTGCGAAACTGCTTTTCTGTCAAGCCATACATCATTCGAAGTTTTTGCTTTTCAACGAGACCTTCTCCGTAGTCGCTTACTTTTCTACGAAAATTAGGTCCGTGCTGACCTGGTGGATAGGTGCGCCTTTCGAACGCTTTGTTCGCAGGAAAAATAGCCATGCCAAAGCGCCTGTTTATTCTAGTGGTTGGACCTGTATATCGTGACATATGAAAATACAATTGATGTTAAGGAAAGAAAAATTTACACCCTTCTCCTTTTAGGCGGGCGGCAGCCGTTATGAGGAACAGGAGTGACGTCGACAATCGAAGTAACGTTGAAACCGAGGCTTTGCAGGGCACGCACGGCGGAATCTCTACCCATCCCTGGACCTTTCACTTTCACAAGCACCTCTTTCATTCCATGGGACATTGCTACACGACCTGCATCCTGCGTGACAACTTGAGCAGCATAAGCCGTCGACTTTCGAGAACCACGAAAATTACATTTACCCGAACTAGACCAAGAAACCACATTTCCCTTCATATCCGAAAATGAAACCTTCGTATTATTGAATGTCGCAACGATAAAACAAATCCCCGATGTGATGTTTTTGCTGCCCTTTGCTTTTCTTACCTTTACCTGCTCGATGTTGGCACCAAGCAAATCTGCGGCAGATTCCTCCTTCTTTTCAGGTTTTACCTTGCTGGGATCAGACTCTTGCTCGCTACTTCCCTGCACTTCAGTAATGTTTCCTGAAGATTTAAGGGATTTCTCGTCGCTTACTTTATTCTCGTTCGGTTTTGCTTCTTCACTCATGAAATAATCATTTGAATTTAACTTTTTCTTACGACTCCTACCGTTTTTCTACCACCTTTTCGGGTCCGAGCGTTGGTGATCGTTCTTTGTCCTCTGACAGGCAATCCTCGTTGATGCCGAAGTCCGCGGTAACAACGAATGCTTTGTAATCTCTTCAAGTTATTCGTTATTGCCCTGCGCAGGTCTCCTTCCACCATTATTTTCTGGTCTATGATGTAATTGCTTATTGAACTTAGCTCCTGCTCATTCAAATCCATGGTCCTACGGTTTGGGTCAATCCCAGTTGCCTTTAAAATTAACGAGGCACGAGTTGGCCCAACGCCATAGATATATCGTAAGGAAAATTCAATTTTCTTTCGATTCGGTATGTCAACTCCAAGTAGTCTAGCCATATTTATTCCTCAATATTATTTAAATTTATGCTCCCTTTAGGAAATATCCTACGAGTCCAAGTGCGAACAAAAGGCAGGAAATCCATATCAATGGGCGCCATTGAGCTTCAAAATCTTTTAGTTCAAGTGACTCAATTCCTTGGTTTTGAGAAGAAGAACGACCACGAATACGACCTTTTCTCAAAAAACCATCGTAGTGTCTTTGCAAGAGAAAAGTCTCGACCTGCCTCATGGTATCAAGAACCACTCCAACGATGATGAGCATTCCTGTTCCTCCGAAAAAGGTGGCTACGTTATAAGAGACATTTGCGGTTTTGAAAATAAAGTCAGGAAATACCGCAATCGCAGTTAGAAAAATCGCTCCAGCCAAAGTGAGTCGGGTCATGACAAAATCAAGAAACTTTGCAGTATGGTCACCGGGACGAACTCCAGGCACATATCCGCCGTTTTTTTTGAGATCATCGGCAATCTGAACGGGTTTGAACATAATGGAAACCCAGAAATAGCTGAAAACCAAAATCAAACCTCCATATACAAAATAATATAGCCATCCGCGGCTTGCGAACATGTTTGCCAGTTCGATGGCCCAATTGGAATCGGTGGGAGAATCTGCAATGGCCGCACCTAACGTTCTGAGCATCTGAGCTGGAAACATTAGAATTGCACTTGCGAAAATGACGGGCATCACGCCAGCATAGTTAACCTTCAGAGGTAGAAAGGAGCTCTGTCCCCCAAAAACCTTTCTTCCAACCATTCTTTTGGCATATTGTACTGGAATCTTTCTCTGGGCTTGTGTGACTGAAATAATTCCACCAACAACGACCAAAAAAAGTCCTATCATAAGAATGGCCTTCACAATAACCATGTTGTCACCAGCGGGGGCAAGGAATACCAAAGAATAAGCATCTGCAAGAGCTTTGGGCAAGTCGGCTAAAATACCAACAGTGATAAGCAGAGAAATTCCGTTACCGATCCCTCGTTGCGTGATCTGTTCGCCCAACCACATCAAAATGAGAGATCCAGTTGTCAGAAAAATTATGGAAGTTGTGTAGAAAAGTCCTGCCGATTCAGTTACCACAATCTGACCAAGAGGATTTCCGTCCATGCCAATCTCCGCTGGATTGAAACCTTGTATCAGACTTCCAGGACTGTTTTTCAAAGCTACCGACAATAGACCACCCTGTATGAGGCAAATCAAGATGGTCAGATATCTGGTATACTGTGAAATCTTCTGCCTACCTGGTTCTCCCTCCTGTTGTAAACGAGCGAGTTGAGGAACTACGGCACCCATGAGTTGCATGATGATGGATGCGCTGATGTAAGGCATGATCCCTAGTGCAAAAAGAGCCCCATTTAACAATGCCCCTCCAGTGAACATGTTGTAGAATCCTAATATATCGTTGCCGTCCGAACCACTTCTTGTTTGTTCACGCAACTCAAAGAAATCCTTTATGGGAGAAGGATCAACCCCAGGCAAAGGAATATTAGCTCCAACTCTTGCGATGAATAAGAGTGCTAAAGTAAAGAAAATCTTCTGCCTAAGCTCAGGTATCTTTAAGGAATTTGTAAACGCAGACAGCATAAGAATCTTTAGGATTGAATACAGGATCCTCCTGCAGCTTCGATCTTTTCCCTTGCACTTTTAGAGACTGAAGAAAGGTGGATTTTGAATGATTTTCCCACTTCACCCGAGCCCAAAAGTTTGACCCTTTTCGAATTGGAGCGAATCAAGCCCGCTTGTTTAAGAGTTGCCATATCAACTTCATCGCCACTCAACTTTGACAAATCAGACAAATTAACGACACAATGTGGCTTTTGGAAACGGAATTGGTTAAATCCTCGTTGAGGTAATTTTCGAAAAAGCGGCATTTGTCCGCCTTCGAAGCCCGCACGCAAGGAATATCCGGCGCGAGCCCCGGCACCTTTGTGACCCCGGCAACAAGTTTTACCGTGTCCATTACCTTCTCCGCGACCAAGTCTTTTCTTTTCTTTGTTGGAACCCGATGGAATGCTTTCTTCTTTCATCTTAAAAATTCATATGTTTCAAACGGAAAGGGATGCGGAAATCGATTTATCAATATTACCGGTGGTGAATGAAGGGCCGTTGACTTCTTCTCCACGAATTTCAGAGATTTCCTTAGCTGTCCGAAGTTGGGAAAGTCCATTCATTGTAGCAGTGACTACAGAAAGTTGGTTATTAGACCCAAGCGATTTGGAAAGTACGTTTTTTATGCCAGCAGCTTCAAGAACAGCCCGTACTCCGCCACCCGCTATGATCCCAGTTCCTTTTCTTGCAGGTCGAAGTAAGACTTTACCACCGTCATAATTTCCTAGAACGGGATGGGGTATCGTATCTCCAGAAATCGACACTGGGCATATGGCCTTTTTTGCTTGATCCGTCCCTTTGCGAATCGCATCCGGCACCATCTGCGCTTTTCCGTATCCAAAACCCACATTTCCCTTTTGATCTCCAACAACGACTAAGGCAGCAAAACTAAAGCGTCTTCCACCTTTTACCACCTTGGCGCATCTGTTGATATGAACTACCTTTTCAAAAAGTTCGGGCTCTTCATCGATTTCCACTCCTTTGACTGTAGTGTTATTTTTTTTTGATTCACTCATGAGAATTTTAAAAATCTAGCTTCTGCTCACGAATCGCATCGGCGAACGTTTTGACGCAACCGTGAAATTTCCTACCTGAACGATCAAACACGATGGAATTTATACCCGCTTCTTTTAATATAGAACCAAAGATTCCACCCAACTTTTGTGCCCCCTCCAAATTCGGCAGAACATCCTTAAAATCTGAAACATTGGAAGATATGGAAGCCAATGTATGACCCCGCTCATCATCTATACACTGAGCGTGAATGTTCTTGTTGGTAAACTTTACTGCGACTCTCGGCCGATCAGCAGTTCCTCTGACCTTCTTACGAATCCTCCAGCGACGCTTTTGTGACAATTCCTTTTTTTTGGATAAATTCATTATTAAAATTTAAGCGGATTTCTTACCTTCCTTACGACGCAAATACTGTCCCAATATTCTGACACCTTTTCCTTTGTATGGCTCGACGGGATAATAGTTTTTAATTTCCGCTGCAACTTGACCAACTTTCTGCTTGTCCGGACCCTCCACATGAATTTTCACATTGTCAGCTACGGATACCTGAACCCCTTCGGGTATCCGATGAATCACTGGGTGCGAATAACCTAATTCCAGATCAATCTCCTTGCCTTTCATGGTCGCCCGAAATCCAACCCCCTCAATCAAAAGGTCTTTGCTGAAAGGTTGGATCACGCCTCGAACCATGTTGGCAATTAAGGAACGAGTGGTACCGTAAATGGACTTTGCTGCCCGACTTTGATCTACAGGAGTTACTTGAATCTTGCCGTCTGCGACTTGGACCAAAATGTGAGGGGAAAGTATTTGACTCAACTCCCCCTTAGGCCCCTTCACTGTGATGCATTGATCCAACAAGGTAACTTCTACACCACTTGGTATTACGACTGGTATTTTTCCTATCCTGCTCATATTTAAAAATACATAAACTTCCGGCTTCACCAAACGCTACAGATCAATTCCCCCCCAAGTTTCTTTTTTCTCGCTGATTTATCGTCCATGATTCCAGCCGGAGTACTCAAAATGGAAATACCCAATCCGCCTAAAACACTAGGAATATCTTTATAACCGCAATAAGATCTTCTTCCTGGCGTGCTGAGTCGGTCAATTCCACGAATTGCATGTTCTCCATTTACATATTTCAATTTGACCTTAATGTTTCTAATTCCTTTCTCAATCTCGTTTTCGCTACAATTGTCAACGAATCCACGTTCCTTGAGTATGGAAGCCAAACCGAAACGTAAATTTGAATGGGGATAAGTGCAAGACGCCTTACCCGCCTTACCTGCATTTCTGATTACGGTTATGAAATCTCCAATTGTATCGTGAACTGACATATCAAATAAGTGAGTTTGGAATTACCAAGATGCTTTAATTATACCAGGAACTTTTCCTTCAAGAGCAAGTTCACGAAAGGTTATGCGTGAAAGTCCAAATTTTCTGATTACAGCTCGTGGTCTTCCTGTAAGAGAACACCTATTGACCAAACGCACTGGAGAGGAATTTCGTGGAAGCTTAGACAGCTTGGCTTGAGCAGAGTAGAACTCCTCTTCCGTCGTTTGAGGATCTGAAAGAATCTTCTTCAGGGAAGCTCTTTTCGAAGCATGCCTTGCTACCATCTGAGCTCTTTTTTTGTTTCTGTGAATTACTGATTTTTTTGCCATGATGTTTAATGATACGCTTAGGCAGCAACTTGTTCTGGGGAAGAAGAGTGTTTTCGAAAAGGCATTCCCAGCAACTTGAAAAGTTCAATAGCTTCCTGGTCTTTCTTTGCAGTAGTTACAATGCAAATGTCCATTCCAGTGTTTACTCGCTGACGTTCAACTTTTATTTCAGGAAAGATACTGTGATCGACAATACCTAATGTGTAGTTACCGTTCCCATCTAATTTTGTGGGAACACCTCTAAAGTCACGAATGTTGGGCAGTGCAATTGCTATCAGCCTGAGAAGGAAATCCCACATGCCGTTTCCACGCAGGGTTACTTTCACCCCAACGGGCATGCCTTGCCGCAGTTTGAAGTTGGAAACGCTTACTTTGGCCTTGATGATTACAGGTGCCTGTCCAGCCAAATCAGCAATGTCATTTCTCAATTCCTGAATGCCGTTTTTGTCCATTTCCGCACCAAAGGAACTGTTGATAACAACTTTTTCAATTTTAGGAACCTCGTGAACATTTTTTAAGCCAAGGGATTTCATCAAGGATGGAACTCCCTGCTCAAGATAGGTTTTCTTTAATTCTGGAACAATCATTGTGTGTATGTCTCAAATTTTCATGGTGAATTCGTCTTGTCTAAACGCTTAACGTTCGAAAGGTGTATAGATGCCTCTCTTTCAACGATTTTTCCTTGAGGATTGTCTTGGGTCTTTTTCTCATGCTTCTTAATCATATTGATCCCCTCCACAATGACGCGATTCTTTGAACTAAGGATCTGCAAAATCTTACCCTTGTTACCCTTATGGTCACCAGCAATTACCAAAACCTCATCTCCTTTCCTAATTTTAGTAGCCATTTTAAAGAACTTCAGGAGCCAAAGAAATGATTTTCATATATTTTTGACGCAATTCCCTTGCAACTGGTCCAAAAATCCGAGTGCCTTTAGGGGTACCATCGTTGTTGACGATTACGACAGCATTTTCATCAAACCGTAGATAACTGCCATCCCGTCTGCGCAACGGTGCTCTAGTTCTTACCACCACAGCCCTTACCACGGTGCCCTTTTTGACCGAAGCTTCTGTAGAACTTTCCTTGACATGACAAACTATAATATCACCAACTGATGCCGTCTTCTTATTTTGACCAATTCGCCTGATCATACGCACTTTTTTGGCACCCGTATTGTCGGCAACCTCCAATCTACTCAATAATTGAATCATGTTTTCTACAATACGGGAGCTTTTTCAACAATATTCAGAACTCTCCATCTCTTGAGTTTGCTCATTGGACGTGTTGCCATGATTCGGACCTTATCTCCTATATCTGAATCATTTTTTTCATCATGTACATGAACCGTAGTTTTTCTACGAATTTCCTTCTTGTAAAGTGGATGAGGAATCTTGTACTCGTAAACAACCTTTATCGATTTGTCGCCTGTTTTGGCTCGTACAACGCCTATCAATTCCTTGCGGTCGTTTCTATCAGATTCTTTAGCCATAACTTTGAGGAAAATTTTTAACTCATTAGAGAACTGAGGATTCGTGCCCTATCCCTTCGAATCTCTTTGATTAGATGAGGTTTTTCTACCTGCCCAGTTTGCTTGCGTATCTGAAGCTGGAGTAATTCATTGCCTAATTCACGTAGTTTTTTTTGTAACTCGACGGTAGATAACTCCTTTATCTCTGACATCTTCATGGGATGGGTAAGTTTAAAAATTTTGTTGGCGGGTTACTAATCTGCACCGGAAAGGAAGTTTGGAATCGGCGAGACCCAATGCCTCTCTGGCCAAACTGATCGAGCAACCTGCGATTTCAAAAAGAACATGACCTGGTTTTATTACTGCTACCCAATGGTCTACAGGTCCTTTGCCTTTACCTTGGCGGGTTTCCGCTGGTTTTTTGGTTACTGGCTTGTGAGGGAATACTCGAATCCAAACCTTTCCCTTACGCTTCAAGTGTCGGTTGATGGAAACCCTAGCTGCCTCGATTTGGTTGGATGTCATTCTTCCTCTTGTTAAGGTCTGTATTCCGAATTCACCAAAAGAAACCAAATTTCCTCTTGAGGCGTTTCCTCTGACGCGTCCCTTATGAACCTTACGATATTTAGTCCTGGATGGTAGTAGTTTTGGCATATTAAATTAAATTCTAGTCATCAAAAGATTTTATCTTCGTCCTTGAGACAAATCCAGCATTTGATGCCGATTATCCCATAAACTGTATTCGCTTCAACAAGACCATAGTCGATATTTTCTCGGAGAGTATGAAGAGGTACTCGACCTTCGCGTAATTGCTCGGTCCGAGCTATATCAGCACCTGCCAACCTTCCGGCACATTGAATCCGGATTCCTTCGGCACCCATTGACATGGTTGTTTGTACGGCCTTTTTCAAAGCTCTTCGGAAGGCAATTCTCCTTTCAAGTTGCAAAGCAACGTTTTCTGCAACTAGGGATGCCACCAAGTCAGGCTTTTTAATTTCCTGAATCTCTAAACGAATATCCTTTCCTACAAATCGATTCAAGGTATCTCGTAGAGAATCCAATTCCTGACCTTTCCGTCCGATCACAATGCCTGGACGGGCAGTCCAAATCGTAACTCTGGTCCGAGTAGATGCACGCTCAATTACAATTCTTGGGACAGAAGCAAAACGCAGCTTCTTTTCTAAGAAACCGCGTATGAGATTGTCTTCTTCCATGAAATTGGAGTACTCATTTTTGTTTGCATACCAACGAGCACTCCAGTTTCTTCGCACTGCTAGCCTAAAACCAATTGGATTTACCTTTTGTCCCATTTTCTATCCTTCGTCAGTAAGAATTATCCTCAAATGGCTCATCCTCTTTTTGTAGGGGTGAGAAGAACCTCTGGCACATGGACGAAAGCGTTTCATGACTGGACCTTCCTCGACGACCGCTTCCCGAATCGTAAGATCGTCTGCATTCAAGTTTGAGTTGTTCTCTGCATTGGCCATGGCAGATTTAAGAGTCTTGTCAAACATGCGCGCTGCTTTTCTGGGTATGAATTTTAATAAGGCAACTCCTTCATTTGCTTTCTTTCCAGGAAGTACACGAGCTACTTCTCGCGCTTTTTTGGGAGAAATCCTCATATATTTTGAATAGGATCTTATTTCCATGTTACTTATTTCTGAGTGTGAGGATTGTGTGACTTAAAGTTTCTCGTGGCAGAGAATTCTCCCAACTTATGACCAACCATGTTTTCGGTAACATAAACCGGTAGAAAGTTTTTTCCGTTATGTACCGTAAAATTAAGTCCAACGAAGTCTGGAGTAATGGTCGACTTTCTGGACCAAGTCTTGATAGGCTTTCGATCTCCGGTTTCCTGGGCTTTTACAACCTTTTTCATTAGGCTAGGTTCAACGAAAAAACCTTTTTTAATCGATCTGGTCATAACAAGTACTTAATTTACTCTGCGTCCGTTTCTTCGAACTAAAATTTGTGAATTAGAAGGTTTTGACTTCTTTCTGGTGGGAAAACCCTTAGACAACTGACCCCAAGGAGACATGGGATGACCTCCTCCTGAAGTTCGGCCCTCGCCTCCACCCATTGGATGATCCACCGGATTCATGGCAACCCCACGCACCCGAGGCCTACGTCCGTTCCATCGATTCCTCCCCGCTTTACCGATGGTTGATTTTTGATGAGCGCTGTTTCCGACTGCCCCTAAAGTTGCTCGACAACTTTCCTTGACCAAACGAATCTCTCCACTAGGGAGTTTAAGGGAGGCATAACTTCCATCGATCGAAATCAACCTCACTTCAGAACCTGCGGATCTTGCGATCTTAGCTCCCGCTCCTGGAAGCATTTCCACACAGTGGATTTTCGTGCCTAGGGGTATTTGACATAGCGGCATGGAATTACCAGCCTTGAAGTCTATCTTATCGTTTGAACTAATAAGGATATCTCCGACAGAAACCTCAGATGGAGCCAGGATGTAGGATTTTTCTCCATCCGCATATTCCAATAGGGCTAAATGAGCTGTTCTGTTCGGATCATATTCAAAAGCCAATACTTTTGCTTCCTCATTTAATTTTGGTCGGAGAAAGTCTATCTTTCTGTAAAGTCTTTTGTGTCCACCACCTCTACGACGAGAAGTGATGCGCCCATAGGAATTCCTACCCTTTTTTCGATGGTGTCCCGAAGTAAGCGATTTTTGAGGTCTTTCAGTTGAAAGCTCAACTTTGTTCTTGAGATAAAAACGACCCGAAGGGGTGACCGGCTTTTGTTGAATGATTGTCATTTCAGGTATTCTCCTAAGCAAGGTCGATGCTGTCACCTGCTTTGAGGGTAACGATAGCCTTTTTACTTTGCCTTGTGTAACCGACTCGATTTCTTCTTGAACGATCCCTCTTAGGCTTTGGTTTTAATAGCATTGTGTTGACATTTAAAACAGTTACTCCGAACGAGCTCTCGATTGCATCCTTGATGTTGCGTTTGTCGGCATCCATTCCAACGCTGAAAACATACTGATTCATGTTAGCAGACAACATGGTAGCTTTTTCAGTCAAAAACGCCTCCTGCAAAATCTGTACCGCTTCCTTCATCACTGCTGCTTATGAAATTTAGCTAAGACCATTTCAATGCCCTTGATACTAAATATGATTCGATCTGCTTGAACAATATCCATGGCACCGACATCAACCGCTCTACCGAGGCGGGCATGTGGTAAATTAGCTGCGGCTCTTCCAACCGAATCGGAAAAGGAATCTGCAACAACTAGTAGTTTTTTTGAGTTTGGATAAATGGACTTCAAAATTTGGTCAAAGATCCTAGTCTTGGGTTCAGAAACTTCCCATTCCTCAATCAAACTGATGTTTTCCGCAGTGGCATGGTCACAGAGTGCTCTTCCCAAAGCCAAATGCTTGACCTTACGATTAACTTTTTGATTGTAGGACTTTGGGCGCGGTCCAAAAATAACGCCCCCACCTCGTCGCTGAATAGCTTTTTTATCTCCGACTCTTCCAACCCCGAGACCTTTTTGACGATAAATCTTTTTGCCTGATCCAGAAACTTCTGAACGCAACTTAGTGCAAGCATTTCCTTGTCGTTGGTTAGCGTGTACGGCAATGATGACTTGCCTAAGGGCGTCAACACCCTTCCCGGCTTGCAAGATGGGGAACTTTCCTATTTCCATGTCACCCGAAACAGACCCGTCTGATTTGAAAAGTTTAAACTTCATAGGGATTATCTGCTGGAGTGTTTGGTTTTTTTGGCAACCCGCAAAGTGAGGAGGGACCCCTTGTGACCTGGAACGCTGCCTTTGACGAAAACCAAATTCTTTTCAGGAAGTACTTTCACAATCTTTAGGTTTTGAGTGGTTCGGTTGACGTCTCCCATATGACCCGGCATCTTTTTGTTCTTGAAAACTCTACCTGGCCATTGGCAGAGACCATAAGAACCCCCACGTCTGTGAAACATGGATCCATGTGATGCGGGACCACCCGAAAAATTCCATCTCTTGACAACTCCCTGAAATCCTTTTCCCTTTGTCTTGGAAATAACGTCGACAAGTCTGATGTCCTTGAAGTTTTCGACAGTAATGACATTTCCCTGTACATAGTCATGATTGGATTCGCATCGTACCTCTTGAGCTATTTGTTGAGAGTCAGCACCTGCCTTACTAGAATGTCCTTTAAGGCAACGATTCGCTTTTTTGGGTGATCTGCCATTTGGATTAAATCCTATTTGTATGGCAGAGTACCCATCATTCTCTTCGGACTTGATTTGGAGCACTGGACACGGTCCGGCTTCTATGATGGTAACGGGAACAAGATTGTTGCTCTCGTCGTACACTTGGCTCATACCAAGCTTTTTTCCTAATAGTTGTAGATTCATGCTTTAAGCGGCAGATGGAATTGATGACAAGGGACCTGCGTTAAAGTTTATGCTGATGGGGTAAGTTGAAGTTAAGGTTAAACGTTGATGTTGATCTCCACTCCTGCTGGTAAGTTAAGTTTTTTAAGTTCGTCAACGGTTTGAACTGTCGGTTCGATAATATCAATTAGACGCTTGTGGGTTCTAAGTTCGAATTGATCCATCGATTTCTTGTCAACATGCGGTGAACGATTGACGGTATATCTCTCTATTCTTGTTGGCATTGGAATTGGCCCGGCAACACGAGCACCTGTTCTTTTTGCCGTATCAACAATATCGGACGCTGACTGATCAATGACTCGGTAATCAAATCCCTTTAGCTTGATACGTATGCGTTGACCGTTCATAATTATGATCTGGCAGGTTCTCTGCTGGATGTTTCGACAATTAACTTTACCAAGCTCTGGGGCACTTGCTCGAAATGTGATGGGGTCATCGAGTAATCAGCTCGTCCGGATGATAGCGATCTCATGTCAGTAGAATAGCCAAACATGTTTTCAAGGGGAACAAATGCTTGAAGGACACAAACTTTCCCACGTGTTTCCATACCTTGGATTTGACCACGTCGACGATTAAGGTCTCCCATCAATTCTCCTTGATATTCATCAGGTGTTGAAACCTCGACCTTCATGATTGGTTCGAGTAAAATTGGATTTGCTTTTTGCATCGCATCTTTGAAAGCAAAGATTCCTGCCATTTTAAAAGCCATTTCAGAGGAATCCACATCGTGAAATGAACCATCCACTAGGGTAATCTTAAAATCTATCACAGGGTAACCTGCTACCACCCCGCCTAGCGAGGCTTCCTTTATGCCGTCGAAAGTCGGCTTTATGAATTCCTTAGGTATGGATCCACCGACAATTTTGTTTTCAAGTTCTATGCCCTTTCCTTTCTCAAGGGGCTCAAGCTTGATTACTGCATGACCATATTGTCCACGACCTCCCGACTGACGGATAAATTTTCCCTCTCCTTCGGAAGATCCCAACATGGTTTCTCTGTATGCAATCTGTGGTTTTCCTGCATTTGCTTCGACCTTGAATTCACGAAACAATCGATCCCTGATAATTTCCAGATGCAATTCCCCCATGCCGGAAATGATGGTTTGCCCAGTCTCCTCATTCGTTGACAGACCAAAAGTAGGGTCTTCTTCGGCAAGCCTTTGCAATCCGATCGACATCCTTTCCTGATCGGCTTTAGTGGCAGGCTCAATAGACATCGAAATAACAGGCTCAGGAAAACTTGGTGGTTCCAATCTGAGATCGAGACTCTTATCCGCCAGAGTGTCTCCAGTAGCCACATCTTTTACGCCGATCAATGCACATATGTCTCCCGAATAAGCAGTATCAATATCTTCTCTGGTATCTGCTTTCATAACCATCAGGCGAGATACTCTTTCTGTTTTACGAGTCCTAGGATTGTAAAGAGTGGAGCCTTTTTTGAGCGTACCCTGATAGACTCTGTAAAATACGAGTTTTCCAACATATGGATCAGACATCAATTTAAATGCCAAACCAGCAACTTGAGCGGAGTCGTTTGGTGAGACCTCCACTTCCATCTCATTTGAATCCTCACCCTTCATCGGAGGAAGATCCAAAGGACTTGGCAGGTAATCAACCACGGCGTCCATCAACATTTGCACACCTTTGTTCTTGAATGCACTCCCAGGTATGACTCCAACGAACTTTATCGACAGGGTTGCCTTTCGTATACCGAGCTTCAACTCATCGGATGATATGTCTTCTCCTTCCAAATACTTGCTGGCAATTTCATCGTCAAAGTCTGCAATTGCCTCGATCAGGGACTCTCTGTATTCGTCCGCTTCCTCTACCATGTCGGGAGGAATGTCTTCGGTCGAGAAGCGTACTCCGGATTGATCGGATGGGTCATAAATATAGGAAACCATCTTAACTAAATCAATCAGACCCTTGAAATTATCCTCTGCTCCAATGGCAAGGTACAAAGGATGAGCGTTGGCACCTAGCTTGTCACGCATGGTTTGGACCGCGGTAAGAAAATCAGAGCCCATCCTGTCCATTTTGTTGATGAATCCTAACCTTGGCACGTTATATTTGTCCATTTGCCTCCAAACAGTCTCTGACTGGGGTTGAACTCCTTCAACCGATGTAAACACACCGACTGCTCCATCCAATACCCGCAAAGAACGTTCAACTTCCGCGGTAAAATCAACGTGACCAGGAGTATCAATGATGTTTATACGGTGGGGAACTCCAGCGAAAGGGCCTTCTGAAGTAGTCCAACCGCAAGAAATGGCGGCGGAAGTTATTGTGATTCCCCTCTCCCTCTCTTGCTCCATCCAGTCTGTGGTGGCGCTTCCCTCGTGCACTTCACCTATTTTGTGAACGACACCTGAATAAAAAAGAACCCGTTCCGTGCAGGTTGTTTTACCTGCATCTATGTGCGCCGCAATGCCTATATTTCGAGTATGCTCCAGTACGCTCGTACGATCACTGGAATTAGCTGATGAAAATGTCAGGTTTTCCTTCATTTGCCTATGTGTGAAGTTCTACCAACGCAAATGAGCAAAAGCTCTATTTGCTTGAGCCATTTTGTGAGTTTCTTCGCGCTTCTTGACAACTGAACCCGTATTGTTGTAGGCATCAATAAGTTCACTGGCCAAAGATTCAGACATCGAAGCTCCCTTGCGGGAAGTAGCCGCATTTACAACCCATCGAAATGCAAGGCTTTGTTGCCTTTCGAAGGGAACTTCAATGGGAACTTGATAAGTTGCTCCACCCACACGACGACTTTTCACTTCAATCTTGGGTCTGATGTTTTCAAGTGCACCAAGGACCAATTCGATTGGATTACCTTTTCCCACTTTCTCAGCCATTTTCTCGATTGCACCATAGACAATTCGCTGAGCAAGAGATTTCTTTCCGCTCTTCATAACTGCATTGACCAGCATGCTAATAAGAGGACTTCCGTGAAGGGGGTCCGCGGAAACCGGTCTCCTAGTTGCTTGCCTTCTCCTCGACATCTTACTTCTTAGGCCTCTTGACCCCGTACTTGGAACGGCTTCTTCTCCGTTTCTCCACACCCTGACAATCAAGAGTACCTCTGACTATATGATACCTTACGCCATTCAGGTCCTTAACCCTGCCGCCTCGAAGTAAAACAATGCTATGTTCTTGTAGGTTGTGTCCTTCGTCAGGAATGTAAGCAATGACTTCGTGACCCGTGGTAAGCCTTACTTTAGCAACCTTGCGGATGGCAGAATTTGGTTTCTTGGGTGTTCTTGTCGTAACCTGTACGCAAACGCCACGACGAAACGGGCACGCCTTGAGAGCAGGAGACTTAGTTTTGGTCTTTTGCAGTCGACGACCTTTTCGAACAAGCTGATTAATAGTGGGCATGCAGTTGAAAAATGGGATAAAACGAACAGGTAATAACGTGTTTTATTTTATGCTCAAGCTTAATTTTTTCCTAAGCGGTCATTGATTCTTGCTTACCAGCTCCCAGCGTATCGATCTTTAACCTACGCCACTTAGGTAATCCAGTGCCTGCAGGTATCAGATGACCCATGATGACGTTCTCCTTGAAACCCTTCAACTCGTCGACTTTACCCAAGGTAGCGGCGTTAGTCAGAACTCGAGTTGTTTCTTGGAAGGAGGCAGCCGATATGAAACTGTCGGTTTCCAGAGATGCTTTGGTAATTCCCAATAATATGGGTTCACCTTCAGCAGGCTTTCCCCCTTTTTCCGAAATTTCCTCATTAGAATCCATAAACGCGAAACGATCCACTTGATCTCCCCAAAAGAATTCGGTGTCTCCTGGATCTGTGATGCGAACTTTAAAAAGCATTCTTGAAATGATGACTTCCAAATGCTTATCATTAATAGTGACACCTTGAAGACGATAAACTTTCTGTATCTCTTCAATTAAATATTCTTGAACAGCTGAAGGACCAAGAATTTCAAGAATTTCGTGTGGATCTTTGGCACCCTCAGTAATGAGCTGTCCTTTTTGCGCAAAATCTCCAGGTTGAACCAAAACATGCTTTCCATGAGGAATCAAATGCTCTTCAACCTGACCGGATTCTTCATTAGTTACCAAAAGGCGTTTCTTCGATCGCAAAGTGCCGGCTTCGGATACGATTCCATCAATTTTGGCCATCTGTCCAACATTGCCTTCTTTCGGCCTGCGAGCTTCGAACAATTCGGCGACTCGAGGAAGACCACCGGTAATATCCTGAGTTTTGGAAGCTTGACGAGGTGTCTTAGCGATAATGGAACCGGCATCAATCCGAGTTCCTTCGTCAACTGCAACCTGTGCTCCAGTTGGAACTGAGTAAGTCGCAAGCGAGTTTCCGCTTGAATCTTGTACAAGAATTTGTGGATTCAAATCCTCCTTATGCTCGATCACTACCATGGATCTGCCGCCGGATGCATCTCTTTCTACCTTGGTGGTCACTCCCGGCAACATATCCTCAAAGGCAATAATACCCTTTTTTTCGGATAGAATAGGAATGTTGTAAGGATCCCACTGAGCGAGCAATTCTTCTTCCTCAACCTCATCACCGTTCTTAAAATGGAGTAGGGCTCCCGCTGGTATTGGATAGTCGTCGACAATTCTATCGTCATTGTCAAGGAGTTGAATTGATCCAGTTTTGTTAAGAGTTACTTGTTGTCCGTTAGACAAAGTAACCAATCGCAAGCCAAGAAACTTCAATTTTCCAGACTTCCTCACATTTATGACAGGATCCTCGCGACCAGCGCTCGCAATGCCACCAATATGAAAAGTTCTCATGGTCAACTGAGTACCCGGTTCGCCTATGGATTGAGCCGCAATGATCCCTACAGAAGAGCCTTGTTTGACCAGTTTATTGGTTGAGGGATCAATTCCATATTCTAAAGCAGTCAATCCGTTCTTTATTCTACTGGAGAGAGGTGACATGACCCGAATCCTAGTTATTCCCAGAGCATCTATCTGATATGCAATTTCTTCCGTTATGAGTGATCCAGAAGAAATGACAAGTTCGGATGGATTGGAAGGATCAAAAACATCATCTGTTGAATAACGACCGATGATTCGGTCTCGTAGAGGTACGACTTCATTGTCTCCTTCCATAATTGCTTTTTTGACTACTCCATCTCTCCGATCATCATCATCGCAGACAATGATGCAATCCATGGCCACATCGCAAAGTTTTCGAGTTAGGTAACCTGCATCCGCAGTTTTCAGAGCGGTATCTGCCAGCCCCTTTCGCGCTCCATGGGTCGACATGAAGTATTCTAGGACAGATAGACCTTCTCTGAAAGAGGCCAGAATTGGTTGCTCGATTATTTCACCGGAAGGCTTGGCCATCAACCCACGCATTCCACATAATTGTCTGACTTGCTGACGGTTGCCGCGAGCACCCGAATCCATCATCAGATAAACGGGATTTATCGTTGACTTCCCCAAATTTTCATCGAGGGATTTAAAGACCTCCTTAGCAATGTCATCAGTGGCTGTTGTCCAAACATCGATGATCTTATTATGCCGCTCGCCTCTAGTGATGATGCCTTTTCGAAATTGTTCCTCTATTTTGTCGATTTCCTTACGGGCCAATGCAATTCTCTTCTTTTTCTCAGTGGGAATTATCATATCAAAGATTCCGATTGAAATTCCTGCTTTGGTAGCCATGTCAAAGCCCATTTCCTTAAGTCTGTCGAGTGCTTCAATCGTTTGATCTTTTCCCTGGGTTTTAAAAGTTTCGAGGATAAGATTACCCAGATCACCCTTGAGTGCAGGCGCATTGAAAAATCCCAACTCATCAGGCCAGATGGTGTTAAACAACACACGACCCACGGTGGTTCTGATGACGCTTCTTTTGGAAACCCCAAATTGAGTTTCCACACCCGAATCAGGATTTTTCAAATCAATCCAATCATGAAGCGTGAGCACTTCCTCCTGCAATGCACTGAGGGCTTCTTCAAGGGAACCAATCAAGGGAAACCTGTGTTCCTCAGATGGCATACCTGTTTTGGGTTCCATGGTGAGGAAATAGGAACCAAGCACGATATCCTGAGAAGGTGTAAGAATCGGCTTCCCGCTGGAAGGAGAGAAAATGTTGTGTGTCGCCATCATCAGAAGCTTTGCCTCCATTATGGCTTCCACTGACAAAGGTACATGGACGGCCATCTGGTCCCCATCGAAATCTGCATTGTAGGGAGTGCAGACAAGAGGATGCACTCGGATAGCATTACCCTCGATTAACACAGGTTCGAAGGCTTGAATGGATAGGCGATGAAGCGTTGGAGCTCGGTTGAGCAGAACTGGATGTCCTTTTGTGACCTCCTCTAAAATATCCCAAACTTCAGGAGATCGACTCTCAATCATTTTGCGTGCACCCCGAACTGTATGAACAAATCCAAGTTCCTTAAGTCGTCTGATTATAAATGGTTCGAATAAAATAAGAGCCATTTTCTTAGGCAATCCACACTGATGCAACTTCAGTTCAGGTCCAATGACAATTACAGAACGACCTGAATAATCGACTCTCTTTCCTAATAAGTTTTGTCTGAATCGACCTTGCTTACCTTTTAGCATGTCACTCAAAGATTTGAGAGCCCGGTTGCCGGACCCAGTGATGGCTCTGCCATGCCTTCCATTATCGAACAGAGCATCAACTGCTTCCTGAAGCATTCTTTTCTCATTATGAATGATTACGTCGGGAGTTTTTAGTTGAAGAAGATTCTTAAGTCGGTTGTTCCTGTTGATTACACGACGATAAAGATCATTGAGATCACTGGTTGCAAATCTTCCTCCTTCTAGAGGAACCAACGGGCGCAGATCTGGTGGAATGACTGGAATCGAATCTAGCACCATCCATTCTGGAGAAGCTCCTGATTGAATGAAGCCCTGAGTGACCTTAAGTCTACTAGCCAATTTTTTCTTAATTTGCTTCGATTTCGTTTCATGCATTTGATCATACAATTCATTTAGCTCATCCTCTAAGTTTATTCGACTCAGGACGTCGCGAACAGCCTCTGCACCCATTTTAGCTTCAAATTCATCTCCAAATTCATCTTGGGCTTCTCTAAATTCCTTGTCTGAAAGCAGTTGTTTTTCTTCCAAAGGTGTGTTACCAGGGTCCGTGACCATATATTGTTCGTAGTAAAGAACTCTTTCCAAGCTTTTTGCAGTCATATTCAAAAGCAAACCCAAACGACTGGGCATGCTTTTCAAAAACCATATGTGAGAAACTGGTACAGCCAATTCAATGTGTCCCATTCGGTCTCGACGAACTCGTGATACCGTAACTTCTACCCCACATCGGTCGCATACTACACCTTTGTACTTTATTCGCTTATACTTTCCGCATGCACACTCATAGTCACGAACAGGTCCAAAAATCTTCTGGCAGAACAATCCACCAGGTTCAGGTTTGAATGTTCTGTAGTTTATGGTCTCGGGATTCTTAACTTCACCTTTAGACCATGATCGAATTATATCCGGCGAAGCCACGGTTATGGAGACTTGGTCCATTGGTCCGACTTCTATGCCTAATGCTTCATTGACTGCTTCAACGCTCATAATATTTTTTCTTTCTGTAATTTTACGGGAGGGTGGGGCAATCTCATCATAAGGCATCTTCTCCACGTACTCTAATGTCCAGACACAAGCTTTGCATTTCCTTCATCAAAACATTAAAGGATTGCGGAGTGCCGGCTTGCAAAGAATTATCTCCTTTTACTAAAGACTCGTAGATCTTGGTTCTTCCGGAAACGTCGTCTGATTTGACGGTGAGGATTTCCTGCAGCGTGTAGGCAGCTCCATACGCTTCCAAGGCCCAGACCTCCATCTCCCCAAAGCGCTGGCCGCCATACTGCGCCTTACCTCCAAGTGGTTGCTGAGTAATCAGACTGTATGGACCTACGGCACGAGCATGAATTTTGCTAGATACAAGATGGTTTAGTTTGAGCATGTACATATAACCAACAACTATTCTTTGGTAAAAAGGTTCTCCAGTGCAACCATCATACAAGATCGATTTGCCTGTGTCCGGCAAATTGGCCTCTTTCAGGTATTCTTGTATTCTTGTTTCCGATATTCCATCGAAAATTGGCGTGGCCACTTTTAAACCCAACTTCTTACATGCCCAGCCCAAGTGGGTTTCAAGAACTTGACCAACGTTCATGCGACTCGGAACACCCAGAGGATTTAGACAAATTTCAATGGGTGTACCATCGGGTAAAAAGGGCATATCTTCCTCTGCTACGATCTTAGCCACAACTCCTTTGTTTCCGTGGCGTCCTGCCATTTTGTCTCCCACCCTCATTTTTTGTTTTTTCGCTACAAATACGCGTACGTTTTTGATAGCACCCTGATCAATGGGGTCACCCTGCTCGATGGATTCGATCTTGCGGTCTCTATCGTCTTCTAAGTCAGTGAACTTGGATTCGTAGCTCTCAATAATTTCAAAGACCTTGATTCGAACGGGTGAGGGTGGTATTTCTATGTATCGATGGACGGAAGCTAACCTCCTCAAGAGGGTTTTGGTAATCTTTCGATTGGATGGAATGATTACATCACCCGTTTCTGAATTAGTGACATTGAGTGGAATCTTCTCGCCAAGTAAGATATTGGAAAGCGATTCAGTGAGCTGTGCCCTGAGCTCTTCGGTCTGAGTGCGAAAATCTTCCTTAATCTGCTTCATCTGTCGTCTGAAGTCTGATGGTGACAACTTTTCTTGCTCTGCATCCGTACGGCTTGAAACTTTTATGTCCATGACGATGCCTTGTGTTCCGGAAGGAACTTTTAAGGAACTGTCTTTCACATCAGCTGCTTTTTCGCCAAAAATGGCCCGAAGAAGCTTCTCTTCAGGAGCCAAGTCAGTTTCACTCTTGGGAGTGATTTTACCAACCAGAATGTCACCTGGTTTCACTTCAGCGCCTATACGAACTACACCCAAGTGGTCTAGGTTTCTCAAAGCCTCCTCACCTGCATTGGGGATATCTCTAGTGATCTCCTCTGGTCCAAGCTTAGTATCTCTAGCCGTGACTTCAAACTCTTCAATATGAATGGAAGTGTAGATATCATCCTTTATCATTTTCTCTGATATCAGAATAGCATCTTCGAAATTGTATCCTTTCCAAGGCATGAAAGCTACAAGGATGTTTCTTCCCAAGGCAAGTTCTCCACCATCGGTACATGCTCCATCCGCCAAAGCCTGACCAACTTTGACTTTATCACCCTTTCGAACGATGGGCTTTTGATTAAAACATGTACCTGCGTTTGAACGGAGAAATTTTCTCAGTTCGTAACAATATATTCCACGTTTGTGATCACTGCGGGGTTCTTTCAAAAAACGGGGAGGTAAAGTACCGTCATCTGAGACGATGATTCTCTTGCCATCTGCTAACGCAACCACTCCCTCCGATTCGGAAACCGTGACGGTCTTTGAATCCTCCGCGACTTTCTTTTCAATTCCTGTTCCGACCATTGGAGAATCAGCTTGAAGCAAAGGCACCGCCTGTCTTTGCATGTTTGCACCCATCAATGCGCGATTTGCGTCATCGTGTTCGAGGAATGGGATTAAGCCTGCAGCCACTGAAACCACTTGTTTGGGTGAGACATCCATAAACTCCACTTCCGCAGGGTCATACTCGCTGACTTGATCACGGTAGCGACAAGTAACCCTCCCGGTTAATTTACCAGTGTTTTCCTCAATTTCTGAATTCGCTTGGGCAATAAGAAACCTTTCTTCTTCAAAGGCATTGAGATAATTCACATTTTTAGGATCCTTATCGACAACTCCACCAACAACAGGATGGTAAGGAGATTGAAGAAATCCGAATTCATCAATTTTCGCATAAGTTGAAAGCGTGTTAATGAGTCCTATGTTTGGTCCTTCCGGAGTTTCAATCGGACATATTCTTCCATAATGTGTAGGATGGACGTCTCTTACTTCAAATCCAGCTCTTTCACGATTCAAACCTCCTGGACCAAGAGCGGAGAGTCGTCTTTTATGAGTCATTTCAGCAAGTGGATTTATTTGATCCTTAAATTGGCTCAATTGGCTCCTTGCAAAAAAATCCCTCACCACTGTGGTCAGAGCTTTCGGATTAATAAGCTTTCCTGGTGTGAGAGACTCCACTCCCTGATCATATAAAGTCATACGTTCACGAACCACACGTTCGGTCCTTGATAAGCCGCTTCTGCAAACATTTGCCAGAAGTTCTCCCACGGTCCTGACTCTACGATTGCCGAGATGGTCGATGTCATCAATGCCCATGTCAAATATCGAGCCCGCATCCTCTCTCGCTTTCTCCTCGTTGCTCTTGCCGCGTTTCAGATCAGTCAATTTTCGGGTTGCCGCAACTAGATCATCGACTGTCGTAATTCTAACCCCCAAAGGTGTTTCTAGGTTCAATTTCAAATTAAGCATATGTCTGCCAACCTTAGCCAAATCATATCTTTTGGAATCCAAAAACAATCTTTTGATCAAAGCTTCTGCATTAGCTCGGTCGGGTGGCTCTCCCGGACGCAACTTTTTGTAAATTTCTTTCAGCGCCTCGTCCTTATTTTTAGTTGTGTCTTTTTTAAGACAACGAATGATTGCACCCTCGTCAACGGATGTGTCTATAGCTCTAAGTTGAGATTCTCCGGCTTTTTGAAAGGCACGCAAATAGGTCTTGGTAAGGGGCTCAAACGCTTTAGCCAAAACTGCACCTTTCGCTCTGTCAAACATAGGCTCCACTAAGACAAAATTCGATACATTTACCTTTTTCAACAAATCTTCGATGTGTAAATTTTCGATGTCATAGAACAACTCGATGATCTTTAGGTCGGAATCTTTGTCCTTATCTGGATCCCAATCCAATAGAGCACGAAGAAAAGTGGTAATGAGAAACTTGCGTCGACGTCGGCGACGATCCAAGTAAACGTAAAGCAGATCGTGCTGATCAAACTGTGCTTCGATCCAAGTTCCTCGGTCAGGAATGATCCTAAAACCATGTAATGTTTTCCCACTTGTATGAGTTGATTCTTCGAAACTTACACCAGGAGATCGATGTAGCTGGCTTACGACCACGCGTTCAGCCCCATTTATGATGAAAGATCCACGTTCCGTAACGATTGGCAACTCACCCATAAAGATTTCTTCTTCACTGTAAAAAGGTTTGCTTTGACCTTCCAACTCCAGACGCAGACGGAGTTTTACTTGCAAAGGGGCGGCATAGGTGCAATTCTGATCGATGCAATCCATTTCGGTTAGTTTGGATTCGCCGACCGAATAGCTCACATATTCCAACCTTGACTTTTCATCGTAGCTGAGAATTGGGAAAACCTCACGAAAAACCGCTTCCAATCCATCTTGCTTTCGATGAGTTGATGGTATGTCGCGTTGAAGAAAATCATGAAATGAATCTACTTGATTTTGAATCAAGTTTGGTGGGTCTATAACCTCTTTTAGCTTACCGAAATTTAGTCTTTGGGATGATTCCATGATCAGGATTAATTAGTATTGACAAATGAATAAATGGAAAAAGCCGTAGGTTGGAATTCAACCATACGGCTTTACATATTGTAAAAGGATAGGAAGGGCGGGCATTACTTGACTTCTGCTTTCGCTCCTGCCGTTTCGAGCTTCTTGGCTATATCTTCCGCTTCATCTTTGGGTATTCCTTCCTTCACTGGCTTTGGAGCACTCTCCACGAGATCCTTAGCTTCTTTCAAGCCAAGTTGAGTAATTGCTCTTACTTCTTTGATGACAGCTATTTTATTTCCTCCGAATTCAGTCAAAATCACATCAAATTCAGTCTTTTCTTCGACAGCGCCTTGATCACTTTCGCCACCCGCGGGAGCCGCTACAGCCACCGCTGCGGGAGCCGCGGCACTTACCCCCCACTTTTCTTCGAGTTCCTTGACTAGATCTGCAATTTCGATGACTGACTGGCCGCTTAGCCAATCTACTACTTGGTCTTTGGTTATTTCTGACATTTTAAGTATACCTCCTTGTTCTGAATATTATTAGTACCCTTGGGTGTTTAAGGGAGTAGCCCCTAATTTCTTCTAGATTGGTGGTGGTTATTATTTGGTTAAAACGAGTTCCTTGAATCTCGAAAGTGTTAATTTTTCTCTGTTTTAGCCTTAAGTACGGTAACTAGACTTCGGGCTGGGGTTGAAAGTAAGGAAGCGAATTTAGATGCGGGAAGACTCAAAAGAGAAAGTAGTTGAGCTCGAAGAGCGTCTTTATTTGGAAGGCTAGCTAATTGCTTTATTTCACCAGCGTCCAAAAGACGGTCACCCAACGCTCCAGCCTTTACAATTACCTTATCTGTTTTTTTGAAATACTCTCCGAGCGATTTGGCAACCCCTGAAGGATCCAACCCTCCAACGACTATGGCCGTATGGCCAGTAAGATGAAGTGCAATGTTAGAAAAAGGCTTATCTTTAGTGGCAAGTCGTAGAGAGGAGTTTTTCACGACATGAAATTCTGCTCCTCTTTCAGCAAGTTTTTGTCTCAATTCCATGGTCTCTTCTGCATTAATTCCATGGTAATCAGTTACAAAGAAAAAGTCAGATTTCGACAAATGTTCGTTTGTCTCTTCGATAAGGTATGCTTTTTCGGGTCTCATCTATTGACTAATTATATTGGGAAACTTCCAATTCAAGACTAGGGCTCATGGTACTGCTCAAATGAAGGCTTCTTATAAATCTTCCTTTAAAGGTTTCCGGTTTTGCGGCTTTTACAGCTTCGAGAGCAGCCTTCACGTTTTCCTCCAATTGTTGAGTTGAGAAAGATCTTTTGCCCACTACCACAGCCAATGCACCAGTTTTGTCCATCTTGAATTCAACTCTTCCTGCCTTTACTTCCTTTATGGCATCTTTGAGGTTATCCGTTACTGTTCCCGCCTTGGGAGTGGGCATCAATCCCCTTGGGCCCAAAACCCGAGCGATGCTTCTTACGCTTTTCATCGCATTTGTAGTGGAAAGAGCCACATCGAAACTAATCCAACCTTCTTTGATTTTAGAAATAAGATCTTCCAAACCAGCGTATTCGGCGCCATAGGATAAAGCCTCTTCAGGATTCTCTGTAAATACCAATACACTTACCTCTTTACCACTACCATGAGGAAGATTTACGACACCTCTTACTCCTTGCGAACTCTGCTTTGGGTCTACACCCAAAGAAAAAGACAATTCTACTGACTCGTTGAATTTGACTTTTTTGAATGTTGCCAAGCTATTCAGGGCGCTCGCAAGATCAAAAGTAGTATCTGTTCTTATATTTTTAGCGGATTCTTTGTATCTTTTGCTTCTTGCAATCATTTGTCTTTTCGAGCCTAATTTTGAATCTCGATACCCATGCTTCTGGCAGTTCCTTCGATTATTCTACTGGCAGCAACATCATCATCGGCGTTAAGATCATTTTTTTTTGTCTTTACGATTTCCAATATTTGATCTCTAGAAACTTTTCCTACTTTTTCTCTGTTCGGAATTCCCGAACCTTTGGCAATGCCTGCTGCTTTCTTAAGTAATACAGCTGCAGGCGGAGATTTAAGAATGAAGCTAAAGGATCGGTCTGCGTAAACGGTTATGACAACGGGTAAAATAAGCCCAGACTGGTCTTTTGTCTTGGCATTAAATTCTTTGCAAAAACCCATGATGTTCACTCCTTGCGCACCCAAAGCAGGACCAACGGGGGGTGCAGGATTGGCCGCGCCAGCCGGAAGTTGCAATTTTATCTGACCTACGGCTTTTTTAGACATGGTTCGTATTTTGATTATTCTTCATCAGCTTTTTCCACTTGCCAGAACTCAAGTTCAACAGGCGTAAATCTCCCAAAGATCGAAACCGAAACTTTGAGAGTTCCTTTTTCAGAATCAATTGTTTCTATGTCTCCGGTCAGATTCAAAAATGGTCCATCCAAAATTTTTACAGCTTCTCCGACAGAAAACTTCACTTTTGGAACTTCCTTACCTTCAGCCTCATTTACTTGACGAAGAATACGGCCGATTTCGTCTTCTCCAAGGGGGGTTGGATTTTCGCGGCCGATAAAATTTATCACTCCATCGGTTTCTTTTATTTTATACCAAGGTTTCTTTTTAAGATTACCTGTACCGTCAAAGAGTGTCATTTCGACAAACACATACCCAGGATAAAATTTTCTGTCTCTTTGCCGTTTTTTCCCGTTCTTTACCTCCGAGACAGTCTCAACTGGAACAAGGACTTCATTCAGACAATTTGCAAAATCCTCGTCTTCCTCCCGATACTTGCTCAAATACCGTTTTACTTTGTCTTCGTGGTTCGAAAGACACTGCAGTGCGTACCATCTGTGATCGGTTGAAGTTGTCATTTCAAGCACTGTCAACTCCTCAAAATTTGTGTTGCCAGTTCGATCCAATTGGAAAGGGAGAAATCAGAAACAGAAATGAACAAACCAAGTATAGCTACCCCAATTACAACTACGATGGTTGAACCTCTCAGTTCATCAATAGTAGGCCAACTTGCTTTGGTTAACTCTGACATGGTTTCCTTGTAAAAGGTTCTGACTTTAGAGAATGGATTCATAGGAACGATGTTTTGGCGGGAGAAGAGGGACTCGAACCCCCAGCCTACGGTTTTGGAGACCGGTGCTCTACCAGTTGAGCTATTCTCCCAGCATCACAATAAGTAAGTGTTGATATGGTGTGCTTACAAGATTTCTGATATGTTGCCTGCACCAATGGTCTTCCCACCCTCTCTAATGGCAAATCTTTGTCCTGATTCCATCGCGATTGATTTTTGAAGCTCTATCTGTACAGAAAGATTATCTCCGGGCATTACCATTTCAACACCATCAGGAAGTTCTACAATTCCAGTTACATCTGCGGTTCCAAAGAAAAATTGAGGCCGATATCCTTTGAAGAAAGGTGTATGCCTGCCTCCTTCTTCCTTATTTAATACATATATTTGAGCTTTTGCTTTGACATGAGGATTTATGCTGCCAGGGGCTGCAATCACATGACCTCTTTGTATGTCAGCTTTCTCAACGCCACGAAGAAGGATACCAACATTGTCACCTGCTTGGCCTTGTCCGAGTTCCTTGCGAAACATCTCCACTCCTGTGCAGGTAGTCTTGCGGGATTCGCCAAGACCTACAATCTCCACTTCTTCTCCGACTTTTACCATACCGCGTTCAATGCGACCGGTAGCTACCGTACCCCTGCCCGTGATTGTGAATACATCCTCCACTGCCATGAGAAGTGGTCTGTCGACATCCCTAGTGGGTTCTTCAATTTCGGAATCAATGGCGTCCATCAGATTTTGTATGGCTCCCAAACCCAATTCACCCTCATCGTCTTCAAGAGCTTTCGTTGCAGATCCTCTTATAATTTTAGCATTGTCACCATCAAAATCATATTTGCTCAACAAATCTCTTATTTCCATGTCAACGAGTTCCAATAGCTCCTCGTCATCCCCCGACATAAGGTCACATTTGTTGAGAAATACAACTAAATTAGGGACATCGACCTGGCGAGCTAGCAAAATGTGCTCACGCGTTTGAGGCATAGGTCCTGTGGTCGCGTCAACGACAAGAATTGCACCGTCCATTTGTGCGGCACCTGTAATCATATTCTTGACGAAGTCAGCATGTCCTGGACAGTCCACATGAGCGTAGTGACGATTGGCGGATTCATACTCCACGTGGGAAACCGCTATGGTAACAATTTTGGAAGCATCACGAACTGTCCCACCTTTAGCAATATCTGCGTAAGTCTTGACCTCAGCCAAGCCTTGTCTAGCTTGAGCATGAAGTATAGCAGTTGTGAGTGTGGTCTTACCATGATCAACGTGACCTATGGTACCCACGTTGACGTGAGGTTTTGTGCGTTGGAACTGTTCTTTGGCCATTGGTTTGACTAGTTTTTGGTGTTAGGTGGAGCCCACGAGCGGATTTGAACCGCCGACCTCGTCCTTACCAAGGACGCGCTCTACCGACTGAGCTACATGGGCGGAGGGCATGGGGTTGTGTCTAAAGAAAAATTCTTTAAAATATTTAATTCGGATTCCTTGTCAAGCAAAACGCATTTCGTTCCTCGTCTCGGAGGCAATTATTTTCTTGCACAAAAATTTAGGTTGGGTAAAAAATGGAAAAAACTCGAGCGGGCGTAGCTCAGTTGGTAGAGCACCACCTTGCCAAGGTGGATGTCGAGGGTTCGAATCCCTTCGCCCGCTCCATTCAAAAGATTTAAGTTTGAATTTTTTCCACCATTTCAGGTGTGCAAGCGATAATGTTTTCGTATTCATTGCACGAGAGCTTTAATATAACAGCACCCGATCCCCTTATGATAGGTATCAATGGAAGAATGTCACATCTTTTCAGCTCCAAATCCATCATCAAATCTGCCTTTCCCGTACATAACATAAAATATCCAAAGCAATCTCCCCAGGTTCTCACAGTACATCCGGATTTAATTAAATCATCAAAATAATGTTTAAATCTCGATTTTCGTATGCGTTCAAGGTCGGTTGTCAAAATTAAAGATTCATTACATCCGTGAAAAGATTTTACGGTGCACTCTTTTCCATTGTGTAAGCATTTCTTGGAATCCCCCGCCAAGAAAGAATTCCCATACATCGGCAATCTCATCGCACCGTACAAGGGAATATTCCGAAACAGTAATCCCAACAAAGTTCCGAATAGAGGAACACCATGAGAAAAACTAAATGTTCCGTCTATTGGATCGATGACCCAAGTGTAATCAGATCCATTATTAAGATCATTTCCCTCTTCGCCAATTATGTTGTGATCCGGAAAACTATTTAGGATAACTTTTCTAATTTTCTCCTCTATCGCTATGTCAAAACTTGTTACAATGGTACCATCATCTTTTTGCTTTACGCCAATCGCATAGTCAATATCCCTCGCTGGGGGAAACAAGCTCTGAGTTATCGCATCAGAAAATGAATGAAATTCCTCAAAAGATAAATTCATCTATTTTGTCGGGTGAGGGTTTGGTATTGGATTTCGAGGGAAATGCGGCGTCTGGAATAAGAGAAATCGGAATTATTGGAATCACGAATTTCAGCATAAAGTTTGCAAAGGAAATAGTCGTGGAAAAAGACGCTGATCTGATCTCGTTCAAAATGATTTTGGACAAAAAATATGAATTCATAGTTTCCCACAATACACACATCGAAAAAAATCTTTTAAGGAAAGCATTTCCTTATTCGACCTTAAACGAAAAGAGAGATATGAAATGGGGACCCTGGCTGGATACTTTGAAAGTCTACCAGAAGCTTTACCCAGACAATGGAGGTTATGATCTGAAAAATCTAGCAAATGTCTTTCTAGACAAGAGCTTAATTGAAATTCACTCAAGTAGATATTGCCGAAAGGATAAGTCATTCTTTCACAATGCCTTGTTCGATGCAATCTGCACCTTCCTTTTGTGTAAAAGACTGTCGAAACAAATCAATCTGGATTTGTTTCTTTATTGAGTCCGATTGCTTCTCGATCAACAACTTCTGCGTTGCCGTCAAACAAGGATGAATCATTGTTTGTTTCCTCATCCAATTCCACAACCTCAGAGATACCAATCAAACAATCATTATCTCTTAAGCCGACCAGCTTAACTCCTTTGGAACCACGATTGGTCTCTCTGATATTAACAACTGGACAACGCACTGCCTGACCACTTTTCGTTATCATTAGAATTTCACTATTTTGATCAACACTAATTGCTCCGCAGACTGCATTGGTGTTCATAGCGGCCACGCCTTGACCTCCCCGTTTCCTTGGTTCAATTGAACTATCGTCGTTTTCTGACATTTTTCCTCCTTTCGGTAAAAAGGCATGAAAGCGAGTTCTTATTCCTAATCCATTTTTTCCAGCAATCAAGAGTAGTTTATCGTCCTCAACAACAAGCATATTTACGACCATATCCTTTTCCTTTAATCTGATTCCGCGTACACCTCTCGTAACTCTTCCTTGATCTCTAAGTTGATCGCAACCAAACCTCAAACCCTTCCCCCTTCTTGTCAATATCAGCAAGTGGTCATCCATTTTGGCTCTCAGCGCCTGCAGGACTTTGTCGCCCTTGTCGACATTTATTCCAATGATTCCACCTTTTCGGTGATTTTTGTAGGCACTGATTTTAGTTTTTTTTATGACACCATTCTTGGTACAAAGCAAAAGAGATTCCTCGGAATCAAAAGTATCAATTGAAATTAATGCAGCTACGGATTCGCCTTTCTGAAGATTCAAAAAGTTAACAATGTTTCTGCCTTTGGAAATTCTGCTTCCTTCAGGAATTTCGTAGGCTTTCTCCACGTAGACTCGACCGTTCTCCATAAAAAACATCAAAGTGTCATGGGCATTGCAGGTTTGTAATATTTGAACCGGATCACCTTCTTTTTGTCCACTTCCAATAACGCCCTTTCCCCCACGGTTTTGTACTTTATACTCATCGATTGCCGTCCTTTTAATGAAACCTAATTCAGTGATTGTAACAACACATCCGTCATTGGGTATGAGATCTTCCATTCTGACGTCACCTTCATGTTCGGTGATAATTGTTTTTCTTTCATCTGCAAATGAATCTCTAAGAACCCGCAACTCGTCTTTAATAAGATTGAGGAGAACATGCTCATTTTCTATTATGTTTCTTAGATCAGAAATTAGATTGATTAATTCCAAATATTCACCATCTATTTTCGCTCTCTCCATTCCGGTTAGTTGATATAATCTCAGATCAAGAATTGCATTAGTCTGGCGCTCGGTTAGAGAAAATTTACGCATAAGCTTTTCTTTCGCATCCGATCGATTGGATGATAGTCTGATTATTTTCACAAATTCGTCCAGATCATCCAGTGCAATTTTATAGCCTTCCAAAATATGAGCCCTGTTCTCTGCTTTGCGAAGTCTAAATTGAGTTCTTCTCAAAGTAACTTCTCTTCTGTGCTCAATGTAGCATTCGAGTGCTTCCTTAATGTTTAGTTGCCTTGGTCGAAGTTTGTCCAATGCCAAAAGTATTACACCAAAGCTGCTTTCCATTGCAGTTAGCTTGAAAAGTTTATTCATCGTTACACGCTCAATTTCTCCAGTCTTGAGTTCAACTACTATCCTAGTCGTTTCTGTAGACTCATCACGTAAATCGCTTACGCCATCCAGTATTTTCTCCTTAACCAAATCTGCAATTCGGGTAACCAAAGTTGCTCTGTTTACATTGTAGGGAATTTCAGTAATAATTATCTGTTGCTTGCCGTTAGGTAAATCCTCTACATGCATTGAACCTCGCATTCGAACTATTCCTCTTCCGGTTTGCATGTAGGACTTTATTCCAGTCTTTCCAGAAATGCTTCCACCAGTTGGAAAATCTGGTCCTGGTAAGATTTCCATCAATTCCTCAATGGAAATCGAAGGAGTCTCGATAACAGCACAAATCGAATCTATCAGTTCACCCAAGTTATGCGGAGGAACATTCGTAGCCATGCCTACAGCAATTCCAGTCGAACCATTCATCAGGAGACTGGGTAATGAAGATGGCAGTACAGAGGGTTCAGTTGAACTTTCCTTGTAGTTGGGAATGAAATCCACGGTATCTTCGTCAATGTCCTTGAGCAGTTCTTCCGAAATTTTGGTAAGCTTACATTCAGTATATCGGTATGCGGCAGCAGAATCCCCGTCAACTGAACCAAAGTTTCCTTGACCATCAACAAGAGGGTATCTCATTACCCAGGGTTGAGCCATTCTAACCAAAGTGTCGTATACCGAGCTGTCTCCATGAGGATGATAATTTTTCAAAACTTCTCCTACCACACCCGCACATTTGTCATAGGACCTGTTATGAAGTAGTCCTTCCCTCAGCATTGCATACAAAACTCTTCGTTGAACAGGTTTGAAGCCGTCACGAACATCCGGCAATGCCCTGCTGACAATTACAGACATCGAGTAGTCGATGTATGCGGATTGCATTATTTCGCTTATATTTTCATTTACCAAAGATTTTTTTTGTTCGCTCATAAAATTAAATTTCAGGCGTCCAAGAAAGATACGTTTAAAGCATTGTCTTCAATAAAAGCCCTTCTCGGTGCAACTTCCTCGCCCATAAGCATAGTAAACATGTTATCAGCAGCTATTGCGTCAGAAATTTCGACCTTTATTAAACTGCGTGTATTAGGGTCCATGGTTGTTTCATAGAGTTGCTTGGGATTCATTTCCCCCAATCCCTTGTACCTCTGAATTTGAAGTCCCTTTCTTCCTAAAAGCCTAATTTGTTCGAGAAATTGGGTAATGGAGTCCATTCTGGCACTTTTATTTTCTCCAATCTCGCTCCTAATGAAATATTCACTTTCTCTTGATTTCGAATAAAGAGAATCGTTTATTCCCAATTCAAAACAGAGCCCGAGCAACTTTTCCAATTCATGAGATTCGTAAACTTCATGTATCGATATTCTTTGCGTGACTTTTATTCCATTTTTTTCAAATTCCCTTGTAATCAAGCCTGCAGTCGACTCTTCCGAAATTTCCTGAGCCATCATAAAGCCTGCCTTTGCTTCTACATCTTTGAAAAACCTAATTTCTTCTTCGTTTCCAGTTCTTACTCTGGCAAGAAATCGAGGCAATTTCCGATTTGCATCGTCAAATTGTTCCAGAAACCTCGTCAAGGAACAACCGTATCTTTGCAAACCTTTTCCAATCGCCTCGATCTTAAGAAAAAGAGAAGATAGTTTTTTAAGTTCTGACAGTTCGAAGTGTTTTTTATCGCTTTCTCTTATCATCACTATGTCTTCACAACCAAGATCAATGAGAATTTTGCTCATTTCTGAATCGTCTTGCACATACTGCTCTGTTTTTCTTCTTTTTATCTTGTAAAGAGGGGGTCGAGCGACGTAGACGAAACCCTCTTCTATCAAACCTCTCATTTGTCTGAAGATAAAGGTTAGTAGAAGAGTTCGAATGTGGGCACCATCGACATCAGCGTCAGTCATTATGATAATCTTGTGATAGCGAGCCTTTTCTGCGTTGAAGGATCCCTCGCCTTCATGGTCTCCTATACCTGTACCAACTGCCGTTATTAGACTTCGAATCTCCGCATTGTTGAGAACTTTGTCCAATCGAGCCTTTTCTACATTCAAAAGTTTGCCGCGCAAAGGTAAAATTGCTTGCGTCAAACGATCCCTGCCCTGTTTGGCTGATCCCCCTGCGGAATCTCCCTCAACTATGTAAAGTTCACTTTTTGCAGGATCCTTCTCGGCACAATCGGCGAGCTTACCGGGTAAACCTCCTCCAGATAAAGCTCCTTTGCGAACTGTTTCTCTAGCTTTTCTGGCAGCCTCTCTTGCTCTCGCCGCATGGATGACTTTCTGGATAATTTGCTTCGCCTCGTTAGGATTCACCTCAAAATGAAATTTCATTTTTTCACCTACGATGCGTTGAACAATTCCATCTACTTCTCGGTTGGAAAGCTTGGTCTTGGTTTGCCCCTCAAACCGAGGTTCAGGAACTTTAACAGAAATTACAGCTGTCAATCCTTCACGTACATCATCTCCAGTGAGAGAAAGTTCCTTTTCTTTTAATAAATCGTTTTGTCGTGCATAGTTATTAATTACCCGAGTCAGGGCGGTTCTAAACCCCGATAAGTGGGTGCCCCCTTCGACATTATGAATTGAATTAGCGTAAGCGTATAGTTGATCAGAAAAGGAGTCGTTGTAAATCATCGCCACATCAAGGATTATTTTACCATCACCTGTTTCGGCTGGCGCCTCTCCCTTAAATGAAATTGGTTTTTCGTTTATGCAATTTTTGTTTTTATTTAAATACAAAACATACTCGCTAATGCCGTCCTCAAAGTAAAAATCTTCCTTTTTTCCCTCCTTGTCCTCCTTCAAGGTGATTTTCACACCGGGATTTAGAAAGGCAAGTTCGCGAAGTCTTTTTGCAAGTAGTTCAAATTTGAATTGCCTAGTGTTTTCAAATATTTCTTCGTCAGGGAGAAAAGTTATTTTTGTTCCTGTCGTTTTGCAATTACCAGCAATGCTAAGACCCTGTTTGGTAACCCCGCGTGAAAATTCCATCTGATGGATTTTGCCATTCCGACGTACTTCCGCAACAAACCATTCCGAAACAGCATTCACGCATTTGGCACCCACACCATGCAGTCCACCTGAGACTTGGTAGGCTCCTTTTCCAAATTTACCGCCAGCATGCAAATTAGTTAGAACCAATTCCAAAGCAGGCATATTGTGCTTAGGATGAATATCGACGGGAATACCTCTACCGTTGTCTTGGATGGAACATGACCCGTCAAGATGTAACTCCACGGATATTTCAGAACAGAAACCAGCAAGGGCTTCGTCAATTGAATTGTCTACAATCTCGAAAACACAATGATGCAGCCCCCTTTCGTTGGTATCGCCGATATACATGTCAGGTCTTTTGCGAACTCCCTCAAGTCCTTCAAGTTTTTGTATCTTGGAAGAATCGTAGTTTTCTTCATTAGGAGTATTTGTATGATCGGACATGATTCTAAATTATGTAAAAAGAACTCCTAATAACTTTAGGCGCACTAAGATAGTTGGGCTTTGTTTCTTGTCTGAAATGCGTTTTGCAATCGTTTAGTAATTCCTATCCATTCTGACTTCCTAGCTCATACCCGTCAAGGTAGGATTGGAATTTTGACACCGGGAAAACCAATTGAATGAAACTAACTGAAGTGTCCAAAAATGATCATGGAAAATTCACATTTTGTTGATTCACAGTGCTTAAATTGTATGAAAGTGGCCATTATCCGATAAGCATGAGCTTCGATTGTTTTTTTTATCAAAAGAAAAATGACTGCATTTTGCATTTTGATAACTCTTTTTGATGACTTGGATATTTCAAGAAGATTCCAATCCAATGGTCAATGCTTCCTGAAACCACGCATGTCTCAAAAAAAGCAAAGTCTTTTTCATATGAAAGTCCATCATTCCCATGACCAGAAATTCCAATACCAAGAAACTAATCCCAATGTGCCTACGCAGTAAATTAAATTGAAAAAGATTCCAATTCTCATGAAATCTCCGAATTTGTAACCACCTACATTGTAGACCAAGGTGTTAGTTTGATATCCTATTGGAGTAATAAAGCTTGCAGAGGCTGATATGCAAACGGTAAGCACATATGCTCTCGCATCTGCTGCTGCCATATTCATCTGATTAGCGATTTCCAGAGATATTGGCGCCATAACCACTATGGTTGCGTTGTTGGAGAGGACTTCAGTTAAACATGAAGTTAAAAGGTACAAAATTAAAAGAACTGCAATGATTTGGAATTCTCTTGGTATCATCTCCATACCTATCTTGCCGACAAAAGAAGCAATTAACACGGAAGCTCCAGTTTTTTCCATCGTAACACCGAGGGCCAGCATCCCGAAAATAAGAACAATTATATTCCACTCAATTGATCTGTATGCTTCTCTTGGTCTTATGCAACCTGTTAAAAATAACAATGCTACTCCAATCAAAGAAGCAACTAGGATTGGCAAAATTCGAATTGCTGCCAAGGAGACGACGCAAAACAAAATCATGATAACAATGGGAGCTTTTGTTTTCATGTTCTTTGCTGGCTGTGGAGGGCTGTCCAGAAGAATTACCTCTTCCGAATTTCTTAAACGTTCCAATGAACTTTCGGGTGTAAGAACAAGAAGTGTGTCTCCAGACCTTAGGTTCACCTTGTTTAATCTTGTCTTCAAATTCCTGCCTCTTCTGTGAAGAGCAAGTATAGTTAAATTGTACCCAGATCGCAGCTGTGCATCCGACAAGTTCATGGAAATCAAATTCGATGAAGGTCCTACCAATGCTTCTACCATAACCGCTGCTTCTGACGATACTTTTTCGATTCCAAGTTTTGAGTCATTGAAAAGATCTATTCCTTCCATTTCCCTTGCCTCTACAATTCCCTGTGGTTTGCAGGAGAGAACTAGCCTATCTCCTGACTCTAGAACCAGGTCATTCTGGTTGAATGGCAAAGACTTGCCTTTTCTCAACAAATTGAGAAGGCGAGTGCCGGAAAGGTTCTCTATTCCGGTATCTGAAAGTTTTCTCCCTATCAATGGTGAGCTTTGCAAAACGACTGCTTCGGTCAAGAATTCCTTTCTTTCTATACTGGAAATTATGTTAGTCAGTGCCTCTCTTTCGGGTAACAATTTTTTTCCAAAAATGACGAGAAATCCAAGAGATAAAAACATAAGCGGGAGTCCGATCTTAGAAAGCTCGAACATACTCATAGTCTCCATGTGTGGGTAGATTTGGGAAGTTGACATTATACCACTTGCCAAAAGATTTGTGCTTGTACCGACCAATGTGCAACAACCACCAAAAATAGAGGCGTAGGAAACTGGAATGAGCATCTTGGAAGAAGAAACGCCCAACTTTCTGGATAAACTCATGACCACTGGCAGAAGCATGACTACTATTGGGGTATTGTTTACAAAGGCAGAAAAAATCGCTACCAGTAAAAGAAAAATCACCATGAATTTCTTGTATCCATGGATGCAAAATTTACTCAGATAACTTGTCGCTTCCTCGACGATTCCGCATTTGTTGAGTGCCGCGCTAATTATGAACATGCACGCGATCGTCAAGGGTGCTTGGTTTGAAAAAACCGACATTATTTCCGTCAACTTGGGCCAATTTTCACTGAAGCTAAGGCTGGACAAGAATAAAATAATTCCAAGAAGCGTAATGGCAGTCATATCAACGCTTACTTTTTCCAAAATAAACGAAATAAGTGTTCCTACAAGTAAAACAAGAGCTAAGATAATTTCTATATCTGCATTGATCATAAATTTATGGCATGACTTCGCAAAAAAATTTTAATGATCTTTCCCCAAAAGATTCAACATATCATTTGCGTAATGTGGCATTTTGTCCATAACAACTTAAAAAGCACTATTACCATGTCTTTTGAATTCATTCATCGACCGAGAAGAATCAGAGAAAAAACCTCATTGAGAAATATGACCGATGATGTTTTTGTTTCTCCTCGGGATTTAATACTGCCTGTATTTGTTACAGAATGTCACTCCGATGCTTGTGAAATCGAGTCTATGCCTGGGATTTACAGATGGCCTCTTGATGAAATCCTTAGTAAGGTTATGGAATGGATGGCTATAGGTATAAATGCTTTTGCTATTTTTCCTAGTATTGACGTCTCGAAAAAGGATTCCCTCGGATCAGAAATCCTCAATCCTGATTCCCTTTCTTACAAAGTTGCAAAAATTATTAAGGCCAATCATTTAAATTTGACTTTGATAGCTGATCTTGCCCTTGATCCTTACACTACTCATGGTCATGACGGCGTCCTTGGAGAAGATGGAAACGTCAAGAATGACGAAACTGTTGAAATTCTTGCCAAGGCATCATTGCTTGCCGCAAGTTCAGGTTATGACGTTTTGGCACCCTCTGATATGATGGATGGAAGAATTGGCATCATAAGAAAACATCTGGAAAAAAATGGATTCTGCAACATATGCATCATGTCTTACGCCGCCAAGTTTTGTTCACATTATTATGGACCCTTTAGAGATGCCATTGGTGCGAAAACGAATGATTCAATCGATAAGTCTGGTTACCAACTTAGTCCACGAAACTCGATTGAAGCAATGAGAGAACTCGAACTAGATGCTCAGGAAGGCGCAGATATTCTAATGATTAAACCAGCAGAACCCTATTTAGACATAATCAATTACGCGAAGCGAAAATTCAAACTTCCAATTGCTGCATACCAAGTGTCAGGGGAATATTCCAGAATATGCGCTGCCGACATAAACGGATGGTTGGATAAGGACGAATGTGCTTTGGAATCATTAACCTCAATAAAAAGATCTGGTGCAGACATGATTTTGACTTATTTTGCCGAATCCGTTTGTAAAAGCCTGTAAATAATTTGTTATTCGGGTGCCCCTCCTTCATAAGGCGTTGTTTCTTCTTTTTCCTCTTCATCCCACTTGAGATCTTCATCAGGTAAGAGCTTTTCTTCCTTGTCCGAAACTTCAACAAGATCGGCATCCAGATCAGCATAGTCCTCATCATTGGCTGAAGATTGGGACTCCTCCTCTAAATCCGAATCAATGGCAAACCCATCAGGAACAAATTCAAGAATTGAAATTAATTCATCACTGAAGTGGCTCCTTTTATTTTCCAAAAAGTCGTTGTTTTGTTTTTCTGCTAGAACTTCTTCCATTTCCTCTTGTAAATATGGCTCATTGAAATCTATCAACTCGTTAAGCATCGATACCCTTATGCTGGAGACATGATTTAGGAAATCTGCATAGGGACCTTTCTCGTCATCTAAAACATCTGGAAGAGCAAAAAGCATATCTTCGGCTTTTAAAAGAGAATCTCGCACACGTATCAACTTGACTAGGGAACCTTCAATTTCCTCTGAAATTTCAAATGTAAAAAAAGCTTCATCCACAAGTTGCGACTCCAAGCCAAATTCAGTCATTGAATCCAGAAGTTCGCTTATATGGAGAAATTGTTTTGGGTCAATGATGCCTAAATCATCCAGATCCCAATTTTCATTATCACTTATGGATTCCACCCACCAGTTGTTGTCGTCGCCCAGGCGTACTATGCACCAATCCAAACTCGGTCCTGTTTTTTTCATTGATTTGCCTTAAGTCCGAATTTTTTTGTATGTCAACAATCTTGTTTACTTTGCCTAAAACAAAAAAACTCAATATATAACCTAAACTTTAGTAATGAAGCGAATTTCCAACCCATCGTGAGTTTCCTTTACAAAAAACTAATTCGCCCTGTTTTTTTCCATCTTGATGCGGAAAGAGCTCATGAGATCGTTTGCTCTGGAATGTCTTGGTTAGAAAAATCAAATGTAATTCGTTACTTGTTACAAAAAAATTTACATTTTAATTGCGACGAAATTTATCTTTTTGGACTCAAATTTCCCAATAGAATAGGCTTGGCCGCAGGGCTTGATAAAAACGGAATGTTTCCCGGAATCTCGAGTGCCTTGGGATTTGGTCATATTGAAGTTGGCACAGTAACTCCGGTGGAACAAAGTGGAAATGCAAAACCTCGACTTTTTAGATATGAGGAACAAAAGGCTCTGATCAACAGAATGGGATTTAATAACTTTGGAGCAACTGCATTAGTACGCCGCATTGCTCGTTATTATCCAAAGGGAAGTAGATATTCTCCGCTAGGAATTAATATCGGAAAGGGAAAAGCGACTGTTCTCGAAAATGCCTATGAGGATTATGTATCTGTATTCGAAACGGTCGCTTGTCAAGCCGACTACATTACGGTAAACATAAGTTCTCCGAACACTCCTGGCCTGCGAAAATTACAAAACAGTGAATACTTGGAGCCTCTCTTGAAAAAGATCATTGAAAAAAAAAGGGCTTGGGACGGCATAATGAATAATCCTCCTCTACCTGTCCTACTGAAAATCTCCCCGGATGAAACCTTCGCTGCATTGGAAAGATTAATCGGAACTGCAGTGGAGTTGGGTTTTTCTGGGGTTGTAGCCACAAATACATCAATAGTCCACGATCATGCAATCTCGAATACAAAATTCGAACAAGGAGGATTAAGCGGTCTCCCGATTGAAAAAAGATCATTGGAGGTCATAAACTTTATTGCTAAACTAACTGATTATAAATTTCCGATCATCGGAGTGGGCGGCGTATCTGATAGTGAAACGGCCATGAGAAAACTAGATGCTGGTGCGAGTTTGCTACAACTTTATACTGCATTCGTTTACGAGGGTCCACTATTTCCGTCCAGACTTGCGAAGAGAATTTCTCAAAGAAAGTCTTGGTTTTAAAAAAATTGATTGATCCTCGGTAGTTGCATAAGTCATTTGTAGGGTTCTGAATAAATCATGAAGAAAGTACTTTTGGCAATGTCCTTTGTGTTGGTTTTAACCATGTCCTTTGGTTATGTCATCTTATTTGATGGTAAATTTAACAATTTTTCATCTTGGTGGTCAATTTGGTCTAGAAATAGTCAATCGCTTCCTTTCAGTCCCTACAAAATAAGAAGGGAAGACTCTGCTAAACTCAGGTTTGAAGAAGCTAATAAAATCGTATTTCAAGATCTCCATCTGTTTTGGAAGGGTTCAGGCGCAGTTGCATTCCCCGAATTAACCAAAGATGGTAAAATTGTCAGTATTATGATTAAGACTGGAGGTTCTGGATATTCGGATCAAGTTAAAGTTTATGTGGAGGGTGCGAATGGTGAAGACTTTAAACTTGATGTCTCAGAAGTTTCTAAAGGAAGAATTAAGGAAGTTGTGGTACTTCAAAACGCTGTCTGGAATAAAATTCCACTTGCTTTTTATGGGGATGAGGAATTACCATTTTCCGGAACGATCGAAAAAAGGTTCCCTAGCGGTCAGATAATACAGGAATGGCAATATCTGACAGGAAAACTTCATGGAAAGTCCCTTAGGTATCAGGAAAAGGGCATTCCTGTATTTTCCAAGGATTACAAGGATGGTATGAAGCATGGTACGCACATATATTGGTTTCAAGATCCAATAGAACCAGAAGATTATGTTCCCGTAAAAAATGATGATGGTGAAATTTTGCCTTCGCTTTGGCTTGATCTCCAGAGACAGGCTAAGGAAAAGTTTGGAAATAGGTACGGTGGGCATGAATCGAACCAGTGGGTTGTAAAAAAATACCGGTTAGATGGAGGTTCATTTCATGTAAAACTTCTAGAGCATTGGGTAAAAAATCGTAAGCACGGACTTTTCGAAGGTTATGACAGGTATGGAAACAAAACATTTACCGACGATTATAACCTTGGACTAAGAATAAAACACAAAACCCATGACAAGAAGAAACAGTGATGCTCAAGGGGGGACTCGAACCCCCACGCCTTTCGGCACTAGATCCTTAGTCTAGCGCGTCTACCAATTCCGCCACCTGAGCATTGCATTTCTTATGTTTGATAATGCGTTAAAGGCAAGATTATACCCCTAAAGAAAGATATCAATTTAAAATGAGCGTAGACTTGTCATCCCTTGAGGAATTTACTTTAGAACCTGATTGGGAAAAAGAAAAGCCACTGGCTAAGGAGAAAGCAAAAGCAGACAAACGATACCATGAAAGTAAGAAAATTAGTAAACCTATTCGTAACAAAAAAAAATCAGTTACAAAACGAGCTGAAATTCTAGACGTAACATTTGTTCCTGATGACAACATACTAAAAATTATAAAGGAAAAAATTAAATTTACAGGTATATCATTTACCCTTAAAGAAATCTGCGACAGCGTCTGCTCGGAAAAAAACAGAATAAAGATAAAGCTGTCACTCAAAGATAAAAAGATGCGATTTTTGATTCTTAAGGAACACAACAAAATATTTTTGGATGTGGAAACCGCTATCAAATATTTAATCGACAACCATTTTCACTCACTTTTCAAAGTAATAAAGTTAAGAAACGAAAAAACCAAAAATAAGCCGTCATATATACTCAAATGCCCTGTCACTAAAACCATATTTCCTCCAAAAAGTCACCATAATTTTGAAACACTCATAAAACAACACTTAGTGGAGTGTGAAAATAGAAATTATGATGATTTCGTTTCTAAACTTACTAAGTCTGATGATACTATTGAGATAGAATCATACATGAAAAAAGGTCATTTTATAAACAGATATATATTGAAGGACGATCCCAGTCTTTTCACAGACAATATCGAAGGAATAGAATTATTGACTGAAAAATGTACTTTCGTAAAAAATATTAGAAAAGAAAAAATCTTTGTTATTAAACTATCCGATATTGGCATATTAGGTGAAAGACTTATAAGGGATATAGATTCTATACTTGGAAATAAAAGCATGATGATGAAACAGATAATTACAAGTTTACTTATAAGCTTTAAAAAAAGTAAATTTCATGTACACCGTGAGAGAGTGCGTAACCAAATTGTTATTTCTGCAAACAAGAAAACACAAGCTAGCGATACAAACCTCAATGCCGTAGCCGCTGCAATTGTTTCAATGCTTAAAAAACAAGAAAATCACCACATGAGCAAGAGAAAGCTTATCAATCATAATAGTATGAGTAGCTTTACAAAAGAAAAAATAATCAAAGATCTAAGATGGCTTGTGAAAGAAGGTTTTATTTTGGAATTAAGCAATGGTGAAGTTATGCTCTATTAAGTATTTGATCTCTAATCCTTCTAACTGAATTATCTTGTAATTCGATATCAATTTTTATTACACCACATGAATTTAAAAAGTTAAATGTACTTTGCCATTCCATCATCAATACCCAATCTTCAGTCAACAGTGGATAAATACTCGTGTAAAAAATATCCTCACTAAGCGTCTTTCTGAAGAAGTCGCAGTGTATGACTTTTGTCTGTCCTGTGTAAATAGAAATAAGGTTGTATGATGAACTTAATAACCTCTTTCCAGAAATCTTCAAGCAAAGCGAATTGCAAAGCGTAGTCTTTCCTACACCCATTTCACCATTTACTAAAAGCACAACTGGTGATTTTATTTCAGAACAGAGTACCTCACTATATTGAGTATAGTCTCTTATATTGTATACATAGTAATCTCTCATCAAAAAGGATTAAGAATAAGAATAATCATAATGCCATTAAAGATGGAGTGACAACAAATACTGTAGATTATTTTCCCAAAATACTCACTCACAAGATTGAGAAACAATCCCAGTGTAAGAAGAATTCCAAAGGAAAGCACATTTTGGTGGACGAGTGCAAAAAGGAAGGATGTTCCTAAGGATGCCAAAATGACGCCATACTTCTTTTTGATAGAGATATATAAATAATACCTAAAGTATAGTTCCTCGACTAAAGGTGCTACGATCATAGCATACAATACTATAGCAAGCTTTTTTTCGGTGTACTTTAATTCTGAAACTATTGCTTGCTCTTGAAATTCAGGCAGTAAGAACTTTGATAGATTTGATATTAAAAAAAGTATAGGCCAGAATTGCATAATAATGCTTATGCAGCTTACTAGTTCCATCACACTAGATTTTGAAGGAAAATGAAAGTTGATGATGTTTTTCTTAAGGATGGTGATTAAAATCACCAAATAGCAAAAAAAAGTGCCGCCTTGTGGAATTAATAACAACAAACCAGCAAAACCAACTACAGGCAAGGGCACATTTCCTTTAATTGAAAGATACTGTGGAGCCAATAAATTTTTTTTTTATGTGCAAACAAAACAATTCCAAGAAATGCAAGAAGTAGTGAAACGATGCTGGTATTGTCCATTTCTTATATTATTATGTATTTCTATCACCAAAAATGCAACGTCCCCCTACAAATGTTGCAATCACTTTTCCTTTCTGCCTTTTGCCTGTAAAAGGTGAATTTATGTACCGATCATAAACATTGCTGTGCTGAAATTCCCATTCCTCGTT
>CACMZN010000010.1 GCA_902618175.1 uncultured Verrucomicrobiota bacterium | reverse complement strand
AGGTATCGTAGGCACCTCTCTGATGTTGGCGGAATGTTCCAAGGTAGGTATCGAAATCGATCTTGGCTCGGTGAAAAGTCCTGATGGGGACTTGGAAAAGTGGTTGAACGCATTCCCAAGTTTTGGTTTCTTATTGACGGCTGAATCCGACAAGACTTCGTCTGTACTCGAGAAATTCACAAGCCGCGAAATCGACGCCCGGGTCATTGGAAAAGTGGTGAGAGGTTCCTCCCTGTATTTGATGGACAATTCAGACCGTCATCTGGTTTGGAATCATTCGACCGATCCCTATCTTGGGTTTTGAATCATCAACTATGCCCGAAGTTATCTTCACAGTCAAATGGCCGGACGGAAACGTCGAGAATTGCTATTCTCCTTCCACCATAATCAACGATTACCTAAAGGTTGGCGAAGATTATCGTTTGTGTGATTTTGTCGAAAAAAGCAGCCAAGCACTGGAATTGGCCTCTGAACGGGTTATGAAAAAATACGGTTTTCGATGCACCTCGGCAGAAAATCAGATTTCCAAAATCCTAGTCTCCGCCAAATCCTTCAAACCAGATGATACCGTTTCTTGTCTGGCGATGAAATAGCCATGAAAAGCATAAGAAACGTTTCCGTAGTCGTGGTCGGCGGTGGACAAGCCGGTTTGTCTGCGTCTTTCTTCCTATGCAAGGCAGGGATTGATCATGTTGTTCTGGAAAGATCCCAACGTTTTCATTCTTGGAAAGAAGATCGATGGGAAAGCTTCTGTCTGGTGACTCCAAATTGGCAATGCCGTCTGCCGGATTGGCCGTACATTGGAAACGAACCCCATGGTTACATGTCCAAGGATCAGTTGGTGGATTATTTGGAAGGTTTTGCGAAATCGTTCGATGCACCCCTGATCGAAGGGGTAAGAGTGACGAAGGTAAGCAAAATATCCGATGGGAAATTTCAAATCGAGACAGCCAACGACACCTGGATTGCCTCACAAGTAATCCTGGCAACTGGATCCTATGACCAGCAAAGGAAACCTTCTTTTGCGGATAAATTGAGTTCTAGAATCCTTCAGATTGGATCCAAAAACTACAAAAGTCCCGATGACGTCCCCGAGGGGATGTGTCTGGTTGTCGGAACTGGTCAATCCGGCGTGCAAATGATGGAGGATCTTTGGTTGGCGGGCAGACAAGTAAGTTTGTCCGTAGGCTCCGCGCCGAGAAGCCCCAGACTCTATCGTGGCAGGGATTCCACAGATTGGCTTTACGAAATGGGTGAGTATTCAAAACCAATCGATCAACAACCTGATCCCAAGACCACGGAAGCAAAAACCAACCACTATCTTTCGGGCAGAAACGGTGGGCACGAAATTGATTTGAGAAGTTTTGCTCTTCAGGGTCTTCCCCTCTATGGAACCGTTTCTAAAATCGAAGACGAGAATATCTTTTTCTCTTCCGATTTAGAGGAAAATCTGGATCTGGCGGATAAGAGCTACTTGCGGATTTGCGAATTAGTCGATGAATACATTGAAAAGAACAGCCTCGATGCTCCACCCAAACCAACCTTTGAAAAATTGTGGCGTCCGGAATATGAAACTCCATACATCAACGCCAAAGAAAAAAACCTCACTTCCATAATTTGGTGCACCGGTTTTACCCCGGATTACTCATGGTTGAATCTCGATTGTCTGGATGAGCGTGGCCGCCCAATTCACAAAAGAGGGGTAAGCAAACAAGACGGACTCTATTTTCTTGGTCTGAATTGGTTGCATACCTGGGGATCTGGTCGATTCTTAAGCGTTGCAGAAGATGCGGAGTTCGTAGTTTCCAAGATTATTACAAGACTTGGACACGTACGGAGTTCATCGGCGAGAGAGAAATCTCACTCGCACGCTTAATCTTTTCGTGCTGTTTCCAGTCTCGCCTGGGCATGCCCATGCCGGTCTGTGTATGGATTGATTCGGTTTGTGAAGTTTTCCATGCATGCAACTCTGGTTTGACCTGCAAAACGGACAGCTTTAATACTGCAACCTGTGAAAATCAGTTCGCCAAAAGTTGCTTCGATTGCATTCGGGCTTTTTTGCACATTCGCATATCTTTATTTCACTAAAAGCGAGAAAAATTTCCCATCGATTCATCAGGAAAAGGATTTTATTAAAAAAACCGAGCGACTCATTGAGGAAATTACAGAGGAAAATAAGGTTTTTTCAAATCCTACGACTCAATCAATTGCGCAAAATCAGACGGATTCTCTTCCATCGATTTCTCTTGCCCATGAAAGATCCACTTCAATTCATTCACTCGAGAATCACCATGTTATTGATGGCTCCTTGCAGACGAACGAGCCAAATCCACAATGGAAAAACGAACTCGAAATTTATTTGAACGAAGATTCCTCACCCCAAGAATTTCTTGATTCCTTAAATGTCCGAAACTGGAAAAAGGCAAGAGATGCCTTGGCAGTTGCCTACGAGGAAGGGAGATTGCGCAGCGGAAAAAGTTTTCAGAAAAAGTTTTGGTCAAAAGTTGGTGAAATTGGTGGTAAGGAAGTTGCCGTGGAATTATTGCAGGAAGGTGATCCGGCTTTTGTCAAAATACTGGAGGGCTGGGCCAAGGGCAGTCCACAGGAAATGTTTGATTATTACGCCGAATTGGACCTCAAATCTCCCGATGTCCAAAATTATCTTGAGAAAACAAACTCTCGGGAAATCCCCCTTATGGATCAATTCTCCAGCACTGTAATTGACGAAATTCTTAGGAATTCCGATGGCAAGAATAGAAAACTTCAAGTAGCGAAAACCAATGATTTGATCGATCACTTCCTTGAGAAAAACAAGGCAAAGGCGGAATCCCTTACCCGTGAATTCACGGAGCGAGTCATAAAGGGCAGGAATAAGGAAACTCTTAAACAATGGGTAACTGGATACAAGGAACCTGAACTGCAAGCCGGCTCCGCTCAAAGGGTCATTGAAAGTGGGGCCTTTGATGAAAATCCACTGGAAGCAGTTGAATTTGCCGATTCTTTGGAATCCATCCGAGCAAAGAGATCTGCGCTTTCTTCGGCGTATGCCCGTCTTGCAGCAGGCAAGAATGGTCATGATCCCAACCACACCGCGATTGAATTAAATGCAATGGAAGATGGCTGGAGGAGGGATTTTGCCCTCAATGGATTTGCTCATGGTCTGGTGCGAAGAGATCCTGACGCAGCTCTCGAATGGGCCAACTCGATCAGTGACGAAGGATTTCGTGAAATAGTCACGAAAAACATTTCCAAACGGATCAAGAAGGAACTTGTTGACAAAGCATCAGTTCAGTAAAGAAACCAGCGGAACAGAAGTCCCATATTTGACCGAGTCAATCCATCGGAGTTTCTTGTTCATTGATTCGTAATCAAGGAACCGCTCGGCAATTTGAGCCCATGCAAAGAAAGAGAGAAAACCTCGCTCCTGAAGAAATATCCAGCACACCATATTTCTTGCGCTTATCAAGATCTCAATGATAAGTTATTCAGCCTATTCAGATTCCTAATCCAATGAATGAAAAAGACGAAAAGAAAAAAAGTTCAAACAACCGAAGAAATTTCGTCATTACCTCTACGATAGGGGCATCCGCCGCTTGCGCTCTCTTTCCCTTTGCCTCGGGCTTGCCCTCGGTCCTTGACCCGGTCACCAAAAAGTCAGATGGGAAACAAGTCCCATGGACCAAGGTGACTGCCCTGGCAACCCTACCCGAAGATGGAACCCCAACTAAGTTTGAAGTCATTCTGGAAAAGGTGACCGATGCATGGACCACCTATACCAACATTCCGGCTGGAGCTGTTTATCTGGCTAGAAACGGCGATGAGGTCACAGCTTACAATTTAAAGTGTCCGCATCTCGGCTGCGCCATAGATTACCGCAAGAATTCGAATGATTATTTCTGTCCATGCCACAATAGTACCTTTGCTTTGGACGGATCGATCACTACTGAAAACAGTCCAAGTCCGAGAGGTATGGACACCATGGAGACAAAAGTGGAAGGCGGCCTCGTATGGATTCGATTCCAGCAATTTCGTCCCAACGTTTCCGAAAAGATTCCTTTGTCATGAAAGCTCTACTGGATTGGGTCGATGATCGATCCGGAATACGAAGTTTGATAAGAGAAGCTCTCTATGAAAAAGTTCCCGGTGGAGCCAGGTGGCGTTACGTTTGGGGAAGTTGCCTCACTTTCGTGTTTTTCACTCAGGTTGTAACCGGTACCCTTCTGTGGATGTTCTACAGTCCCAGCACTCAAACTGCGTGGGAAAGCGTATACTATCTTGAATATCACGTCGCTGGAGGATGGTTTTTACGAGGGGTTCATCATTACATGGCACAAGCTATGATCGTCCTGCTGGTTTTGCACCTTATGCAAGTAGTCATCGATGGAGCATACAAAGCTCCGAGGGAACTTAATTTTTGGTTCGGGATCATGATGCTTGGGGTCACTTTAGCCCTTTCTCTCACCGGTTATCTTCTGCCTTGGGACCAAAAGGGCTATTGGGCAACCGCAGTGGCAACGAATTTAATGGCCGAAGTACCCGTAATCGGACCGGCCATCCAGAAAATCGTAGTAGGTGGAGTTGAATACGGGCACCATACACTGACTCGATTCTTTGCCTTACACGCTGGTGTCCTGCCCGCTTCACTGATCGGATTGGTGGTCGTTCACATTTATCTTTTCCGCAAGCATGGAATTCATGCCAAGGAGCCCCGACCCAATCGAGATTCTTATTTCTGGCCTGATCAGGTATTAAAGGATGCAGTGGCTTGCCTCGCAGTGCTCCTTGCAGTCGTCACTCTGACAATCTACTTTCATGGCGCTCCCCTCGGACCACCGGCAGATGCATCCAATGAATTTCCGGCAAGACCCGAATGGTATTTTCTCTTTCTCTTTCAACTACTCAAGTACGTACCTGCCTTTTGGGGGGCAGTGATCATTCCAGCCTTTCTGGTTTTATGGATGTTTTTACAACCCTTCATAGGAAAGAGCAAAGCAGGTCACCAATTTAACGTTGGATTCTGGTGGACTCTCTTGGCCGGATCCGTCTTTTTGACTTTTTTGGCAATGTCTGAGGATCAGGCAAACCTTAAACATGGAGCTGCGCTGAATGAAGCGCAATGGCAGGCGGATCGGGTGGTGGAAATCGCTTCCAGCGAAGGAATTCCTCTGGCAGGCGCCGTAAGTTTGCTTAGGGAGGATCCTGAAAATCTCGGTCGTCGACTATTCGCAGCCCATTGCTCAAGTTGTCATTTGTATAATGGTCATGATGGTCGTGGATATCCGGTCGACGAATCTCAATCTGCCGCTGACCTAGCTGGCTTTGCAAGCGAGAAATGGATAACTGAATTGCTGGATCACGATCAATACGTTTCGCAAAAGTATTTCGGCGGAACGAAGTTCAAGGATGGAACCATGGCCCGTAAAGTCCTAGCCAAGTACACCGATACGGAAAAAGCTGCGCTTCCACAAATTGCCAAGTTACTGGCCGACGGAGCCGAACTTCCCTATGAAGAGCCCTTGGACAACCAGAAAAGAGAAGAATTTCTTTCTCTTTTCTACAATGATGATTTTGTATTCGAAGAAGGCCGAGCTTGCATCGAATGCCACGACATCGATTCTGAAGAGGAAGGTTATGCCCCAGACTTGACTGGTTATGGATCCAGAGAATGGCTCATTGCTTTTATTGAAAACCCGGAGGGTAGTCGATTTTACGGAAAAAAGAATGACCGAATGCCTTGTTATGGAAGAGACAACAAATTGAAATCGGAAGAAATTGCGATACTGGCTGATTGGATTCGCTCCAAGCCAACTGAATTCTAGAATTTTTCAAAAACATAGAAGATAAGATGCTTCTCATCGAATTGAGTCTCCACGAGCAGTCGTTCCAGTGTAAAACGAATTTTTCACGAATTTATTTTCTTTTGAACGTTCTTTGCTTCATACAAGTCTATCCAGTTGACAGTAGTCATTTTGTTTCAGTTTAGTTTACGTTTCAAAAGCCTAAAACACCGCAGACATGCGGTGTTTTTGTTTGTTCTGAATTCTCAACCTTTTCATGTCATAAGAATTTACAATAATAACTGGCTTTTTTGGAAAGGAAAGTTTTCCTAACTTGCTTTCTTCATGGTTGCCCACCTTCTTCATTTCTTTTCTTCCCTTGTGCTTGGATTGCATTGCGAAACTCTTTTTGAAAAAGAGAAGCGGGATAGGAATCCGGCATTTTCTCAACTGGAACTCGTTGCCGACAAAAACTCCAGTCTAAACGCAACTGATCAAATCAGGAAAGTGTTCGGCAAATATTCAATCGAATCTCCGGATCTCTTTGAAGGCAATCATCAGGACTTTGAACATATTCAGATGCAAACCGATGCGAAATTGGGATCCTGCTTCGTCTTTTTCATCCATCGCGACCTGGATGGAGATATGGACAAGCACTGGCCCCCGGGAAAGGAAAGACAACGAAATGAAATCAAGGGATACGAAGGATCTCCCCAAGTCATGAAAGCTTCGAGCAATGAGACCAGTTCTCATGTTTGGTACTTTAAGATTGATCCGGCTTTCTCACTGACTCATCAGTTTTGTCACTTCTACCAGTTGAAACCGGTAAGCGAAAAAAATTCTCCTCTCCCCCTCCTGACCCTCTCCGGGGTGGTTCATTCGGGAAAGGAGGAGCTTGAACTTCGTTTCTTCGACAAAAACTCAAAACGCATCAAGCTGGCCAATTGGGAGGAATGTAAGGGGAAATGGCTCCGCGTCGAGTGCGAAGCCAGTTATTCGGAGAAGGGAGAAATTCTTTTTTCGATCCAATCCATGGATGGAACCTTTTCCGCGGAGCACCGCATGACCAACCTGAGGACTTGGCATCCAGACTTTTCCTTCGTGCGCCCAAAATGGGGCATTTATCGGAGCCTGAGAGAGAAAGAGAAAATCAAGAACGAAGAAGATCGCGTGTACTTGAACAACTTCACCATTCGCAAATGGAAAACGAAGGGTGACCACAACTAAAAATTACCCGAGCTTTCTCAAGCAGGTGTTTTGTCTTTACCTGCTGGCCGGAGTTGAGCCCGGATTCGCTCAAAATCTTCCTTATCTGCCGCCCGAATTAATCTCTGCCTGCCAGAGTAAATTACCCGACCAATTACCCGGACCCACCAAGACCGGGCAATTCCGAAAACTACCTGCCGGGGATGGTTTCGTCTGGATCGCAGAAGCCAAGAAGGCTCCTGAAAAAGGAAACCTGCTGGCCTTCAGAATGAATTTTGACGGAAGCCTTGCGGAAAACGAAGTTGCCTTCGTTGCCATTCGGGCAAGGAGCGTCCGCCCTTCGGTTGACCAGAATCCGGATCCGCGCCCAGGTCGTATACGCATTCATGTCGCGGAACGGGAAAACCTTTGGCAAACCGCCCTGTATCACCTTGCAAAGGTTGGGAGAAATTGGGGTTGGTATTATCATCCCTTTCGAGCCGCCAAATCGATTGCTCCGGATGCCGGCGTGGTTCGCCTCAGCTTTGATTTACACAACCAAGCAATTGAAATTGAGGAAGTCAGGCTCTATCTGACCCCCAATGGATTTGATATGGCCCGCTTACCCATGATGTCAGCGGGTTACCAGGGTCGGGAAGCGAATGCTCCTTGGCGAAAGGAAGCGGAAACCCGGATACGCAAACACCGGACCGCACCCCTTCGAATCGAAGCCTTCGGACCCGCAGGCTCTCCTCTTGGGGAAACGACGGTACATGCACGAATGATCAGACATGCTTTTGGTTTTGGCAGTACTTTCAAATCGAAATACCTTCTTGAAAACACGCAGGATGCCCACCGCTACCGGAACACCTTTGACGAACTCTTCAGCTGCATGGTTCCCGTACCCATGCTTATTCCCAGGCACACCCCCATGATGCGCATCGGCACTTACGCCAACCAGCAACTTCTGGGATTGGGCAAAGTCCTGCAATGGGGAACCGACCGTCACATGAGCTTTCGGGGGCACACCTTGGTTTGGGGAAACCTTCAACATTGGAGCAATGAATGGATTAAGCAAAACAAACCGGAAGAAATCCTGAAGTACTTGCGCGAACACCGAAACTACCTGTTTTCGCTAACCAAAGAGGTGATTCGCGAATGGGATGCAATCAATCATCCTATCCGCTTTCAAAAGGATTTGCGCGATGTTTTCGGCGAAAACATTTACCGGGATCTACTGGCCGAACAGCGTAAGTCAACCGATGCCAAGCTCATCATCAACGAAGCCCTCTTTGACAATGCCCGGGAAGATGCGTTCCATCAATTGATGGTCCACCTGCAGAAAAGCAACCGGACCCAAGCGGATGGCATTGGTTTTCAAAGTCACTTCACGGTACACAACTTGAGAGGAATGGAGGACCTCTGGCGTCGCTATCAGCGATTCGCTCCGTTAGTCGGACAAATGGCGGTGACGGAATATGATTTTGTATGCAATGACAACCAACTGCATGCGGATTACTTGCGGGACATTCTTACCCTGACCTTTAGTCATCCCAAAATGACCAGTTTCATAAACTGGGGTTTTTGGGCAGGTGATCATTGGAAACCGGAAGGCACTCTGATTCGCAAGGATTGGAAGGAAAGACCCGCAGTGGGTGTTTGGAGAGACTTGGTCAAGGGCAAGTGGTGGACCGAGGAATCCACCGTGACCAACAAACAGGGAATGGCAGTGATCGATAGGGCCTTTTTCGGAGTTTACGAGATTACCTTCGGAGCGAGTAAAACCCCGCATCTGGTCAAGCATCTCCCAGACCGACAAAGCGTTTCTCTGACCTTGCCCTAAGTGAGAATGGCTTGCCCCCCATTTTTTGCGTCTTACAATACAGTTCCATGACCCACCCGCGCGAAGGCCAGCAAACCATTCATTCCGAAAGACCCTGGGGGGACATCCGTATGGTGGTGCGCAACCAACCTTGCAGTGTCGATCTCACCGAGGTGAAACCCGGTGAACGGGCAAGCCTTCATTCCCATGCCATCCGGCATGAGCTCTTTTATTTTCTGGATGATGGCGCGGTTCTGGAAATCGATGGTCAACTCTTTCACCCCAAAGCCCATGAGGAATTCCTGCTCAAGCCTGGACAGAAGCATCGGTTCTGGGCGGAAAAAACCGTCTTCTGCATGCTCGTGGTGAGTTTTGGCGAATGGAAAGCAGAAGATCAGATTCGGCATGACGATGACTACGGCAGAACCGGAGAACCTGTCGATCTTTCGAATTTGAAATGACCAAACCGCGCATAGCCATAACCATGGGTGACCCTGCGGGGATAGGTCCCGAGATCTGTCTTGATCTTCTCTCGGATTCTTCACTTGCGGAAATTTGCACGCCGATCGTTTTCGGAGATGCGGAGGTTCTTCGGCGTTGTGCTGAGCAAACCAAAAAGCCGTCGGACTTTACGGAGATTGGTCGGGATAACTTGGAACCGGCGACCGGCCCGTGCGTTCTTGATCTCGGACTCATGGATACGAATGAATTCAAACCGGGTGCAATCAGTCCCGCCTGTGGGCGGGCAACCTTCGGATACGTGACCGAGGCGATCGATGCCTGCCTTTCCGGCCAAATCGATGCCGTGACCACCTGCCCGGCCAACAAGGAGGCTTTGCAATCAGCAGGCGTTCCTCACCCCGGTCACACCGAGATTTTTGCCGAGCGGACCCAAACTGAAAAATTCTGCATGGCCTTTCTATCCGACAAGATCAATTGCAGTTTGGTCACGGTGCATGCGGGATATGAACAGGTTCCGGGCTTACTGAATGAACGAAGAATTGCAGAGGTCATTGAACTTACTCGTGAGACCCATAAAAAATTGCTGGGGAATGAACCGAGGATCGCGGTGTGTGGGCTTAATCCCCATGCTGGGGAAAACGGGATGTTCGGAAACCGGGAAGAGGAACGCATCATCCAACCCGCAATTGACGCAATGCGGGCAGAGGGTTGCGATATCGTGGGTCCTCTCCCACCCGACACCGCCTTCACTGAAACCCAAAGACGGCAAACCGATGCTTACGTCTGCATGTATCACGACCAGGGACTGATCCCAGTCAAGGCGATTGCCTTCGAGTCGGCGGTGAACGTCACCCTGGGCTTGCCCATTGTTCGCACCTCCGTGGATCATGGCACCGCGTTTGATATAGCCTGGCAAGGGAAAGCAAACCCGGAAAGTCTTAAGGCGGCAGTTCGATTGGCCGCCAGAATGTCGCTCGGAAATTAAATCCTTTGCATAAGAGTAACTAGTGAAAAATTTCCTAAATCAGCCTTTTGCGGTTTCGGAAAACAAATGAATCACAAGCACACCCAAAATAATTAAAAGCATTCCAATAACACTTGGAAGATCAGGAATTTGTTTGTAAAAAAAAATTCCTACAATTGAAACCAAGACGATTCCCAATCCCGACCATATGGCATAGCTTATTCCAAGCGGAATACTTTTTACCACAATGCTAAGAAAATAAAAAGCCATGCCATAACCAAGTATCACGACCATGCTGGGGACAATTTTGGTAAATTGATCGGAAGCTTTCAGGGCACTTGTGCCGGCAACTTCTCCGATTATGGCTAGTGCAAGGTATAGGTATTTCATGTTTATAGATTAAACTGATCAATTTACGACATCCAATCTGTGAATCAAGCCAGTGAGTTTTTAATATTTAAAATTTAAAAAGCACCCTCCATCAACCTTCGTTGTAACTACTTTTTGAAGAACTTGTTGTAAACCAGCAAGGCAAATAGGGCTCCAATCAATTGGGCCACACAAAAGTGTAAAATGTCATGGGTGGAAATTCCGGCAAAGGTATTGGAAAAGGATCTGCCGATCGTTCCCGCAGGGTTGGCAAAGGAAGTCGAGGAAGTAAACCAATAAGCAGCCCCAATGTAGGCTGCCACCGTTACAGCCACCTTTTCCTTGGATGACAAAAGAATGACCATCAGCAATCCAAAGGTGGCAAGTATTTCACTGACAAACAAATGAGTACCACTCCTTGGCTTTTCTGAAAAGTAAACGGGATCCAATTCAAAAATATAATTGGCAAGCATCACTCCGAGGATAGCTCCGGAAATCTGGAGAATAATAAAAACAGTGCACACCTGTGTTGATATTTCTTTCCTTACCAGCATGACCATGGACACCACCGGATTGAAGTGTGAGCTGTAATCTCCGAAGACGGTAATCAGAAAATAAAGGGCAAACACCGTGGCCAGTGTATTAGCCAGGAGAGTCAGGGAATCATTGGAACTCAGATTTTGTCCCATGATTCCCGAACCAACTACCGTACAAAACAGAAAGGCTGTGCCTAAGAATTCAGAAAAATACTTGGATTTCATTTCAGTAAATTATTTCTCCTCCAAAGATTCGGGTAACGTAAGGATATACTCTTTGATTTCATCACGCACTTTTCGGTAACAATCCAATTGAGCCTCTTCGGATGCACCTTGTTCAGCCAATTCCTTTGCCATCTTCGGGGGATCCGGAAATCCACTGTGTACCACCTTACAATTTGCGGGAAAGACAGGACAGGTTTCGTGAGCATGCCCACAAACGGTAACCACCACATCGAGCTGTGAATCCGCAAAGTCGCGAATATTTTCCGATTTTTGGTCAGTTACATCCACTCCCTCCTCAGCCATCACCTTGACCATATGCGGGTTAAGCCCATGCGTTTCTATCCCTGCGGAGAACGCTTCAATAGAATCACCCTTTAGATGTCGAGTCCAACCTTCCGCCATCTGACTTCGGCAGGAATTGCCCGTGCATAAATAAAGAAGTTTTAGTTTTTCAGTCATTTTATTTACTTATTCTTAGCAACACGAAAGGGTTACCTGTTTTTGTCTCTGACGATTCCTCAGTTCAATCGGGGTACAGGAAGTTACTTTTTCCAGTCTCTTGAGATCCTCCAGTAGTTCTAAATCATCTGAAATTTTTCTTTCTATCCATTTCATGAGAGTGTTGAGATCCTCATCTTTCTGATCGAGCGAGTAGTGGACCCATCTCCCATCTTTCCTACTTTTGACAATTTTGGCTTTGCCTAAGGAGTTCAAGTGATTCGAAGCCATGGCTCCACTAACGCCAAGCCATTCGTAAATTTGACAGGCACATAACTCTTTTCTTTTCAGTAAAGAAGCCACAATTCGAAATCGGTTACGGTCTCCCAGTGCTCTAAATAGAATGTTCAAGGTAAATCCTTATATTTAGTCATTTGGCTAAATGCAATCATCGAGCATCCGTAATGCGACCATAGCCCAATTTCCAAAAAATCATTACATTACGCGGGAGGAAATGGCGCAAAACTAAGTCAATTTTCAATAATGGGACTAAAATGTGGCGGCATTGAGGTTTGTTTGTTAACTGAAACTTTTCCTCCGGAAGTAAACGGGGTATCTTTCACATTGGCAAAATTGGCAAGAGGATTGTCGGGACTTGGAGCAAAGGTCAAAGTCCTACGGCCTAAGCGAGCTTACAAGGGGGCAGATGATGAACCGTGGCAAGAGATAGACCTTCCAAGTTGCCCTATCCCGAACTACCCACAGCTCAGATTTGGCCTCCCATGTGCCAGCCGTCTTCGTGATCTCTGGCAAAAAGAAAGGCCCGACATTATTTACCTCGCCACCGAAGGTCCTGCAGGCTTCTCCGCATTACGGGTAGCTGGAAAACTTCAAATTCCGGTAGTATCAGGATTTCATACGAATTTTGATCTTTACCTAAAACACTACCGAATCTCTTTCATCCAACCCTTAATCGACTTTTACTTAAAGTGGTTTCACAATCGTACTTCAGCGACATTTGCCCCGACTGATTGGATGATCGAAGAGCTACAGAATAAAGGCTACCATAACCTTTGCATGCTTAGCCGCGGTGTTGACCGGGAATTATTCTCACCGGAACAGCGATCTGAAAAGCTCAGATCAAATTGGGGAGTCACAAAAGAAGATAAAGTAATCGTTAGCGTTTCAAGAATCGCAGCGGAAAAAAATCTTGATCTAACCTGTACCTTGGCCGAGCAAATGATTGAGACAGGTAAAGCTCAAGCAGGCGTAATCGTAGGAGACGGACCAGAACTCAAGAGACTTAAGCAAAAGTTCAAAAAATTACGATTCACGGGATGCCTTTCCAAACGGGCACTTGCTGAGCATTATGCATCCGGCGATGTCTTTCTTTTTGCAAGCGTTACTGAAACATTCGGAAATGTGGTCACGGAAGCATTGGCCTCGGGAACTCCCGTTGTAGCATATGACTATGCAGCACCCTCTGAATTTATTACTGAAGGAGTAAATGGATACCTTGCATCCATGAATGATGAAGAGAAATTACGAGTAAATCTCGGAAAAATCCTTAGTAAATCGAGAGATGAATTGTCAGAATTTAAAAGATCAGCCAGAAGATCAACGGATAAAGCAGACTGGAACCAGATTCTTGAAAAGTTTCATTCAGATCTTTTGGAAATTCTGCACCAGATTAAAGAAAATCAGGTTAAACGTTTTTCCCCGAATTCTGGTACACAACCACACCCCGCTTGATGAAACGGAAAAAAGTAAAACTAGAATATAGAACCGTTTTTTTGTCTGACACTCACTTGGGAATGCGGGAAACCGGGATTCAAAAACTTAATCATTTTCTCTCGCATATCTCATGTAAAACTTTGGTACTTAACGGCGACTTCATTGATGGATGGGCCTTGGAAGGTAGCGGGGAATGGAAAAAAGCACACACCCGATGTGTACGACTAATTCTTAAAATGGTGGAGAAGGAAAAGACCAAGGTCATCTATTTGCGGGGTAACCACGATGATTTTTTATCTCGAATTCTCCCCATCACTTTTGACCGCATTAAAGTATGTGAAAAATATATCCATAAAGGAAAAGAAAGAAAATATCTTGTTCTGCATGGTGATTGCTTTGACAGTTTTTCAACTAAAAGGAAGTGGATCGCGAGGATTGGATCCATTGGTTACAATAATCTGATGCGATTTAACCGTATTTATAATAAATACCGTAAATTTCGCGGTAAAAAGCCATTTTCGCTGAGTGCATGGGCGAAAGCAAAAGTTAAAAGTGCAGTGAATCATGTGCATCGCTACGAGGACAGTCTCGCAAACATGGCTCGCAAGCACAAATGTGAGGGAATGATATGCGGACATATCCATGTTGCTGCAGACCGAATTATCGAAGGTATCCATTATCTAAACAGTGGAGACTGGGTTGAATCGAATTCAGCAATAGTTGAAGAAAAAGACGGAAGCTTAGAGATTTTAAATTACGAGCAATTCTGTAAAAAGTTGAATGAACATAAAAAGACTACATTTTATCCACGTGCCAACTTAACCTCAGCTAACAAAGTAGTTTCAAAAAGACGCAAGACGATTACTCAGAAAATAGACTCCTTAAATTAAACTGATTTTTTTACGACTTAACAGGAATAAGAATTTATAATTGCAACCTTTCTAATTCTTTCTGGTAAAAGTTTACATACTGATATCCTTTTCTTTTGCGTGGTGAGTTATTTAGTGAATAGGCTTCCTATTCATGCACAAGATATGGGTATTTTTTCTGGTATGTCATTTTATAGTTTGCGGACAAGTTAAACTGGTTATTAAGGGTTCTGACACCCTTGGAGCTAAAATGATGCCCAAACTAGCAGAAGCTTTTTCCAATAAGAACCCTGGGACACAATTTGAAATAGCAGCTGAAGGTACTTCTACAGGAATATCTGCAATCATTGACGGAACTGCAGATATAGGAATGTCCAGTCGCGGGATCAAGGGTCGCGAAAGAGCTTCAGCCGGTGCAAATGGAGTGCGTCTTTACCAGACAGTTGTAGCATGGGATGCAGTAGTGGTGATCGTAAATGCCCAAAACCCGTTAACTAAAATATCGGCTAAGGACCTTGAGAGAATCTTTACAGGAGATGTCACCAACTGGAGCTCTATTGGTGGTCGGAGCGGAATTATTTCAGCATATACTCGTAATACATCATCAGGAACATATTCCTTTTTTCAAAGAGAAGCACTTTCCAACCGCGATTATGGAATCAATACGCAGAAATTAGTTGGAAACGAACAGATAGCTGTAGAGGTAGCCAATAATCCCCATGGGATTGGCTATGCTGGTTTGGCATTTACTCAGGTAAAAGGAATTAAAACAATCCGAGTGAATGGTTACCTTCCCAGTACTGATAATTTCAAAACAACCTACGGTCTTTCACGAACACTTTCATGTGTGACGAACGGAAAACCAACTGGTCGAACAAAAGAATTTATAGACTTTCTAACAAGTAAAGATGGTCAAAAGATTATTTCCAGCACAGGTTTTCTTTCATTACCAATGCCTAAAGACTAATTTTTTGTGAAAACTACCGCCGTAGAGCATTAATGTCACATGATTTTTCTTCCATTGTTACAAAACTGTTACGATTATATGATAAATTGATTATTAAATCATTTCATAACAATATGATTCAAGACTCTACTTTTGAGGCAACCTCTCACTCCGTTCTTATTATAGACGACGAAGAAGCCATCTGTGAATTGATCGACTTCAAACTCAGTAAGGAAGGATACCGAGTATCATGGATCACGAACCCTCTTGAGGCTATTGGGAAGGCGAGAAATTTTGAGCCTGATATCATAATTTTGGATGTAATGATGCCAGAACTTGATGGGTTTCGTCTTTGCAGTATGCTTCGAGTAGATGGAGTGCTCAAGCATGTGCCAATTCTTTTTCTAACCGCAAAAAATGAGGTTGAAGATCGAATAAAAGGCTTTAATCGCGGAGGTGATGACTATCTTACCAAACCATTTGACAACCGTGAATTAGTTGCTCGAATAAGGTCTATCCTTAGCCGAAGTCTTCGAAAACAAGAGGCATTGCAAGGTAAACTCAATGGTGGAGGAATCATCCTAGACCCAGAGTCTCACGAAGTGACAATCGGAGGGTCAGTTATTGATCTCACAAATACTGAGTTTCGCTTACTCCACCTGATGATGGAAAGAATCGGACGGGTACAGACCAGAGAAAATCTTCTTGTAAATGTTTGGAATTATGATTCTGAAATTGAAACTCGTACTGTCGACAATCATATCGGGCGACTCCGTGCAAAATTAGGAGATAAAGGTGATTTCGTCAAAACGGTAAGAGGAGTCGGTTACAAGTTTCTTGTGGATTGATCACCTCCTCATCCACATACTTACAGCATGTGGACAATCCTAGCTATTGCTTTTGGTTTTATATCTCTTTTTCTTTGGGTTCAAAAACGCGTAACCCAGAATATTATTGCAGAGATTCTCTTGGCTCTTGAAAAAGGCCATAATTTAATACTGGAAAAGTCACCCCTGCTCTCTTCTTCTTTTTCTTTAAGTCGTTTTCAGAAAATTCTGGACGACAATCGGAATAAAATTAGTTCACTGGAAAGCGAAAAAACTCAGAGGATCAACGAATTTAATGAAACTTTGGGCGGCATTTTAGACGGAGCCTTACTCCTTGATTTTCGTCACACAGTTACTTTTGCCAACGAGACTGCAAACCAGCTTCTTGCCGCAGGTCAGTCTTTGGTTGGGAGGAGGCTTGAATCTGTACTGGATTCAGCCCAAGTGTTGGAAATGATTGACCGAGTAAAAACTCACGGAAAATCAGAAAAGGCTCACTTCAATCTGCTTATTGAATCTAGCAAATATGACTTCGAAATTACCGCTACCGTTATTTCTGATCTACAGGAAAATAATGAAAAACTCATCCTTCTGTTACTTCACGATGTAACAAAAATTAAAGGGGCTGAGCGTATGAGAAAAGACTTTGTGGCTAATGCCTCTCATGAACTCCGCACACCTATAACCATCATTAGAGGCTTTTGTGAAAACCTTCTTGAAGAAGATGAGATCAAACCGGAACTGAACAAACTCTTCCTCGAAAAAATACATCAAAATACCTTGCGACTGCAGGCTTTAATCGATGACTTACTGAACCTCTCTGAACTCGAAGGCAGTGCGAATGCCATCTCTCTGACAAATAACAAATTATCCGAAGTTATTCTTGGTGTTGAAATGTATCTCTCCGATAAGGCATTTGTTGATACAGACAAATTGATTTTTAATCTTTGCACAGAGGAAGAACCCTTCCCTTTTGACGCGGTTAAAGTTGCCGCAGCCATTAGTAATCTTATTGAAAATGCATTTAAGTACGCCGGCGACTTCAGTCTGATCCAAGTCTCAACTTCTCTGCATGAAGAAGGAGTAAATCATTGGATAACCTGTTCAGTCAACGACGATGGTGTTGGAATACCATCAAAAGATTTACCTCGAATTTTTGAAAGGTTCTATGTCGTGGATAAAGGCAGATCTCGTGAAAAAGGTGGAACCGGTCTTGGCCTTAGCATTGTAAAAAATATTGCTGAATCACATGGAGGTAAAGTTTCAGCATCCAGTGAGTTAGGTAAAGGTTCTACATTTTCTTTCACCCTACCAAGGAAAAAAGGTTAAATCCCTTTAGGGAAATTTTTCCAAATAGATTCAAAGCTCAAATTACTGCCCATCCTATGTATTGCAGATGGACTGATTATAGTTCATAAAGCAGTCCCCGTTTATGATATCAGTTTAATATGAATACATCATTATAACTTTGATATGAATTTCCCAATTTAAAATAATAGCCAATGTTTTCCTTTAAAGAAAATTTTAATTCTAGAAGAAAGGAATCTTGGATTAAAGCCTTTTTTGGCAGCAGTGCAGTTACATCAATTGTAATTTTAGTCTTAATTATTGCTTTTCTGTTTAAGGAAGGAATTGGTTTTTTTGGGGAAAACAAAAACGAGCTCGATCTTTTCCGGAAGTCTGGGATGGAATTTTCCGCTGTGATTACCAATCAGCATGATGCCCAAACCCTTATTTACCGATATCTTGAAAATATTTTAGCTAAAGAAAGTAAACATTTGGAAGAAATACCCGAAGATTCCGGACAAATTAATTTAGCCAAGAATAGGAAAGATAAACTTTTAAAATTCTTAAGGAATTTTCAGAGGATAAAAGAAGTTCTATTAGAGTACGAAAAGGAAATTGTAGAGATGGCCATGGAAACAAAACAGTTCATCCAAATCCAAAGTATAATTAAAGAACTAAGATTAACCCGAGCAAAGCTGAAGCTCCCGGAAGAGGATTTTTCGATCACAATGGATGAGATTGATGAACGTAAAAGTTTTGATTCAAGGGAAATCGAAAGATGGTCCAATTATTTTTTAAGGCATGGTCTGGTCAACCAAGCGAAAAGTCTGAATGCTTTTTTGATTAATTATGACACATCTCTCAAACCGGCATTTTACAATGATCGTACCGAGGCAATTGTTAAATCATACAAAATTGTGTATCAGCCTCTGATTGAAGCTCAAAATAATGATTTCACTGATATTTTCAGGGCATTTACCACAGACTTTTCCTTGAATGAATCGGAACAAGAATTTGAAAAAGTAAAGATTGCCTTCACCGAATATCTTCAATCAACGAAGCTTTTTAGTCAAAAACTCGATGAATGGAATCCACATCGGCCCTATCCTCTTAAAGCAGCATTCAGTAGCTTTTTTCTTGGAAGGGATTGGATCACAAACAGTGCTCGACAGGATTGGTATGGAGTTTTACCGCTTTTCTCAGGGTCTCTTCTAATCTCCCTAATAGCACTTGTACTTGCGGTTCCCTTAGGCCTAGGGTCAGCAATATATATTAGTCAGGTCGCAGGATCCCGAGAACAAGCTATTGTAAAGCCAATGATTGAATTTATCACATCTATTCCTTCAATCCTTATTGGTTTTTTCGGAATTTCCATGCTCGGGGGATGGATCAATCTTTTTGCTGATGAGAGATTGAATTCGCTCACTGCGGGTTGCCTCTTGGCTCTAATGACGGTGCCAACAATTTTTACTCTTGCTGAAGACTCACTCAATAATGTTTCGATTCGCTTACGGGAAGCGTCTTACGCCTTAGGGGCATCCAAGTTACAAACCTGTATTCGAGTGGTGATCCCCTCAGCACTCTCAGGAATGATTTCTGCGGTTCTACTTGGGTTCGGTCGTGTAATTGGTGAAACTATGGTAGTGCTGTTATGTGCTGGAAACCGAATTGCAATTCCGGACTTCACTCAAGGATTTTCCGTCTTCGCAGAACCCGTCCACACGATGACAGGAATTATTGCACAGGAAATGGGTGAAGTTGAATTTGAAAGCATTCATTACCGGGCACTATTTATGGTCGGAATTGTTCTTTTCCTAATTGCTTTAGCGGTAAATTTTTTAGCACAAACCATCACTCATAAAATCAGAAATAAATCATAGTGATGAAAGAGCAGCGTTCTCAATCCAATCGTTTTTCTTCGGGCAATAATCGTATGGTAAGTCTTGAAAAAATAGTTTTTGGGATTACCCGAATTCTTACCTACATAATTCTTTTTTGTGCTTGTTTCATTTTCTGGGATATTATTTCAAAAGGCTCCCGCAAACTTTTTACGGACGATGGTTTTATTAATTGGAGTTTTCTGTCTCAATCTCCGCAAACCCTTCATGTAATCGAACATAACGGAGAAATTTCAAAGCTTAGTTCGGACGAATATTTTAAATTTAAAGAAGAATTATCAGATTCTGCATGGGATGAACTAAACACCCGAGATGAATTTACCAAAGTACAAAAACGGCTTAAAGCAAACTTAGTTGCTGCTACAGAAGTAACCTCAAATGAACTTCAAAAAAGCCTGCTCACTTCCTTCATTCAAGATGAACAAACAGAAGCCACTGAGAAATTCAACTATTGGATGGAACTTCTCGAAAACGCATCTTCACATGCTCCAGACTTTCAAGTTTCCTCTGAAGATATACCCTATCTAGTCGGGCGCTTCATTCTTTCATTTTTAGATCAGACGAAACTGAAATACTCACTTTTGGAAACAGAACTTTCTTTTTTTCAAGCACTGCATTATCCCAAAATCGACCATCTCTCTTCTCAATCCATTCAAAAAATTAAATTAGCTTATTTTAATTTATTGGAGGAACATTTACACAAAATCTGGGAAGCTTACATCGCGGAGAAAAAGAATTTAAAAGAAAATATCAATGATTTCTTACAAAGCCCAAGTTCAACTTCGTTTTCGACTCTTGAAAGTCAAATTATTGCTTACATGGAAAACCCATTATTATTGAAAGAGAGCTCAGCAAATTTATGGGAAGCAATAACTGCAGACCTTCAATGGATAGGCTCAGAACACAGGATTGAAGTTCCTTCAAAAGATTACGCATATTCTGGTGGTGGTATTTTCCCTGCTATTGCTGGCACCATTCTTTTAGTTGGAGGAGCCATGCTGATTGCCCTCGTTCTAGGTGTGTGTTGTGCCATTTTTCTCTCGGAATACGGAAAATCAGGAAAATTCCTATCTTTAGTCCGTCTTTCGATCCTAAACTTAGCTGGGGTTCCATCAATTATTTTCGGACTATTTGGAATGGGACTGTTTGTTATTTTTCTAGATTGGAATGTTTCTATAATTGCGGGTTGGTTTACGCTCGCTTTCATGGTTCTTCCGATTGTAATCACTGCAAGCGAAGAGTCCCTTCGCTCGATACCCAAAGGTTTTCGAGAAAGTTCACTTGCATTGGGTTCAACTAAATGGACGATGATTCGCACAAGTGTACTCCCATATGCCATGCCTGGCATCCTAACCTCTGCGATCCTAGGTGTCGCCCGTGTCGCCGGTGAAACCGCACCGATTATGTTTACCGCCGCTTTTGCTATGAGATCTGAACTGCCATGGGAAGGACTTGAGCATTGGACTGATTTCTTTTTCCAAGGTGTAATGGCACTCCCCTATCATATCTATGTTATTTCCAAGATTCCTCAAAATGAATACACGGTGGACATGCAATATGGCACTGCCCTTGTTTTTTTAATTTTGGTCTTTTTGCTCGCGAGCCTTTCCTTTATCATACGGAGTCGACTTCGCCGAAAATTCAACTGGTAAGTTGATTTCCCCTGCTTGTGATCAAAGGAAAAAAAGCCTTTACCTATCCTGTTGCCATCGATGTCAAGGATTTGAGTTTCTCGTATGGGAAAACCGAAGTGCTGAGTTCGATTTCTCTTCAAATCTTGCAAAATCAGGTAACTTCTTTCATTGGCCCGTCCGGTTGCGGGAAAAGCACTTTACTGAGATGCTTTAATCGGATGAATGAACTGATTGAACATGCCAAAATCACTCAGGGTTCGGTGTTGATTAATGAGCTCGATATCTATGAAAAATCAATCGACCCGATCGAACTAAGAAAGCGAATCGGCATGGTCTTTCAAAATTCAAATCCATTTCCTAAAACAATTTATCAGAATGTGGCTTATGGGCTGAAAATTCAGGGACTCAAAAATAAGCGTAAGATCGATGAGATCGTAGAGGACTCACTACAGAAGGCTGCTCTATGGGACGAAGTAAAGGACAGGCTCAATGAAAATGCCTATGAATTATCAGGGGGACAGCAGCAGCGCCTTTGTATTGCTCGAACTCTTGCGGTCCAACCAGAAATTATCCTTATGGATGAGCCGTGTTCATCATTGGATCCAGTTGCAACCGCTCGCGTCGAGGAACTAATTTTCAACTTAAAGCAAGAGTACACCATAGTAATTGTTACCCATAATATGCAACAGGCAGGTAGAATTTCCGATCTTACCGCCTTTTTTTATTTGGGTAAACTAATTGAATTTGATGAAACTAAAAAGATATTCATTAACCCCAAAATGCAACAGACTGAAGATTACATTTCTGGAAAATTCGGTTAATCCCCATCATCCAATATCCTAGCAACCCCATGGCCACCCATTACGAGCAGATTCTTGAAAATGTTAGATCTAAACTTTTATTAATGGGTCAATTGTCGATTGATTCACTTCGCCTTTCCCTGCAGGCACTTCTTGCTAAGGATTCCGAACTTGCAAGTAAAGTTAGAGCCAAAGACAAGGAGATTGATACACTTGAAAATGAATTGATTAATGATGTGAATGTGTGCTTATCGACTCACGCACCTGTTGCCGGAGACTTGAGGCTCCTCGTGACCACGATGAAAATAAGCCATGAGATCGAAAGAGTTGGTGACGAAGCAAAAACAATTGCCAGACGATCCAAGAAAACAGCTGTAAATGATTTCCATTTGATACCAAAGATGGCGGAATCCGCACAGGAAATGCTCAAAGACGCGCTTTCCGTTTTCGTGGAGTACGATGAGGATAAGGCTAAGGCAATCTGGACAAAAGATTTGGAAATTGATGCCATGAACCTAGAAAATAACCAATTCTGCCAGGCTTTGGTTATTAAAGATATTCACCTTGTCTCATCTATTTTTGAGCTTCTTTTTATCTCTAAATCCCTCGAAAGAATCGCAGACCATGCGGTAAATATCTCAAAAGAGGCAGTTTTTTTGGCAACCAGCCGCGATATTCGGCACGCCCCAGAATTCAAGAAGTCATATCTCAAAAAAAATCTCGATTAAATCACTTCTTACTATCCAAATTTTGTTTGCCCCAAAAAATTTCATCTTCATCATTAAAAATACTCTAATAATTTCAATTTTCTCTTAATAGTCCTCAGAGTGCCCTCTAGCTTATCTTTAATGAGATTTGAATTTTATTCACTACGCATATGAACAGCATCACTTTTTGGGGGGTTATCGTTGATTTTTTATACATCCTCGGTGGTCTAGGAATCTTTCTTTACGGCATGAGGGTAATGAGTGAAGCCATAACCAAAATCGCAGGTGCCGGCATGCGACGGATTATGGCAAGTATGACCAAAAACCGATTTTATGGACTTTTGACCGGTGTATTTGTCACCTGCCTGGTCCAATCATCCTCTGCAACAACGGTTATGGTTGTCAGTTTCGTCAATGCCCAACTCCTTACACTTACCGAATCAATAGGAATCATTATGGGAGCCAATCTTGGCACTACCTTGACTGGTTGGATCATAGCGTCAGTCGGTAAATTCAGTCTTTCAAAAATTGCTCTGCCTATAATCGGCATCGGGTTCCCTTTCATTTTCTCCAAAAAAGCCAAATTTAAACACACAGGCGAATTTTTGGTAGGATTTGGACTGCTCTTTTTTGGGCTCAGTGAACTCAAGAACGCAGTGCCGGATGTAAAAAGCCTTTTACAAAGCTCAGATCCTAGGGATTTGCAAATGGTTCGTGAAATTCAAGCAACTATCGAACAATTGAATAGCCACGGCTTTGGTTCCATTTTGATTTTTTTAGTCATAGGTATTTTACTAACCGTTGTTGTTCAATCCTCTTCGGCAGCGATGGGGATTACCATTATTCTCGCAGTCAACGGATGGATCAACTTCGAGATAGCCGCTGCCATTGTACTTGGCGAAAACATTGGAACAACTATTACCGCTTGGCTTGCCTCTATTGGTACTAGTGTATGCGCTCGAAGAGCTGCCCGAGCTCATTTGATGTTCAATGTCGTAGGAACCCTTTGGATGCTCCTTTTATTTTATCCATTTGTTTCTACGATAGACAATTTAATGCCAGGAGCAATTTTTGCCGAAGATGTGACTTCAGCAGAACTGGATTCACACTATTCAAAAAATGGAATAGAGGGTGATCCTCAGGCAGATGAAATCGCCAGGGCGAAGAAGTCTATTATTGATACAAATATCCCTCTGCATCTCTCTCTTTTTCATACCATGTTTAATCTATGCAATATTGCATTATTGATTGGCTTTGCTCCCCACATTGGCCGATTGGTCGAACGATTAGTCCAGCCGAAGACCCATGATGGTAATACACCTAAACTAGGTAGCTTAGCTTCCCTTGATTACGAAAGTTCTGGTATGCTACCTAAAACTGGTGAGCTTAACCTCGCTCTTGTCGAAGCCGAAATTGACCGTTTGGCGGCCATTACACGCTATATGTTTGAAGGGTTTGTTGAAGTATTTGAAAGCCCGGATGCGGATAAGAGTGACCTGATAAAAGAACTCAAGGAACTCGAAGATAAATGTGATGATCTCGCGTTTGAGATTACCCAAACCTTAATTTATTGCACCACGGAGAGCCTAGCCGGGGAAAGAGCCCTTCGCGTGGCCTCTCTTCTCCGGGTAACCGGTAAATTGGAAGACATTGGCGACTGCTGCTACCGCCTGGTCCAATTGGCCCACCGCAAGTACCGCAAGAATCGCATACTCCCACAGGAAACTTTGCGCGAAATCAAAGTATTCTCCGAACAGATCCTTGATTTCATGGAGTTGTATCAAACTCATCTTAAGGATGGCAGCATACCGGATATCGCAAATGCTCAGGCGATTGAAGATCGAATTGACGCATCCAGAAAATCATTACGTAAAAATGCAGTTAAAAGGATGGAAGATAAGGAAAACCTCAAGGCAGAGATGATCTATATCGATATACTCAATGAGATGGAAAGCATCGGCAACGATGCCTTCCATGTGGTTCAAGCCCTCAACCATGTCGTTTGATCATCAACTCCAGGTTTCATTGAATTGGGTTTTTTTAAGTTTTCACAAACTAACCATTAATTATTGAGCAAACCAATCCTGAAGCTTATGCAGGCTGATTTCCGGCATGCTTGATTCGACCCTCTCCGCCTGAGCCAAGGCTTCAGGGGCATGGATGCCTGAAATTCCTATGATGCGAAGCCTGGCGGCAGACGCGAATGCCACTCCATTGGGAGAATCACCGGCTGCCCAATACTCCTCCGGTCGCATACCCATGTCGGAAACCGCTCGGTATCATTAACATCCAAGATGCGGAGCAGCCAAAATCGACAATATGAAGCTAGTGACCAAGAGAGTGTCTGTATCCCAGGATGCAAAAAACATCTTATTGATAATTGATTTGGAAAATGATCGAGTTCACACATTTAATTTTCAGAAGATTTAAACCCACGAGAGTGAATTTTCGGTTAATCATTTTTCGCGCTCCACTCTGAAATGATTGAAGGGACCAAGTTAAGTCATTTCCCTTCTTTCCACCACTTCTTCATCTGAGCGATATTTGACTTAATTTCCTGCAGACGATCTCCTCTTCCCCTGTTTGCGAGTCCATCCAGATAAACTTTCATATCGCTGTCGTACATTTTCATCGATTCCACATTCTGTCCAAGGTCTCCCGTTTCACGAATCCATTGGTTCAGGGCTTTTCTCATTTTTTGAAGAGTTTTTGCGTGATTTGGATCATCTGCCAAGTTGTTCAGTTCCCAGGGATCGTTTTTTAAATCGTAGAGTTCTTCTTTGGCCCGCTCGGGAGAAAGCAGAAGCTTCTGTTGTAGATCATTGAGTTTTCCTTTTTCTCCCCAATCCCGAATTGCCTGATAGATTTCCTTGTTATCCTTGTAAGCGCACGGCTGCAAATGCGGACGTGAAGGGTATCCATTTCGAATATATTTATATTCCGGTGAGCGAACTGCCCGGATACGGTCATAGGTCTCATCACACCGGTCTCTGGCGCTTACTGTAAATTCCCGTTTTAAGAAATTGGGGCCAAACAGACTCCTCGCTTCCATGTGCTTGGGTATTTCAATTCCTGCGAAAAAAAAGGATGTGGCGGCCAAATCAATATGAAGCACGGGATCATTTCTTACCGTTCCTCCTTTAACCCGGTTGGGAGCATGAACGAAAAAAGGAATCATCATGCCCTCGTCATAGCAAAACTGCTTACCCCGGGCATGACTTACTCCGTGATCGGTGATAAAAAAGATGATTGTGTTTTCAAACTCCCCTTCCTTTTTTAAACGATCAATAATCTGGCCAACCTGAAAATCCATCAGACTGAAAGTATCGAGATAAGCGGCCCAGTCCTCGAGAACAACCGGATGTCTCGGATAATAGGGAGGAAGCACTATTTTGGACGCATCCACATGAGGAATATCTTTTGAGGCCCGGGCCTGCGAACGAGCCTTCCCACCACTTAGGCAAATCTTTGCGAAGAAAGGTTGTCCCTGGTTTCGGCCTGACCATTCGGTAGCATCAAAAACATCGGGATTCCATTCGAAATTATAATCCGATTTCCCCAGTCTATCCTTATGTTTTGGGCTGACTGTACCCGCAGCATGCCCACTTGAACCTAAACATGTGTAATAACCAGCTTCCTGAAATAGTTCAGGAATTAATTTGATATGACTGGGAATCTTGATCTTAGCTACACCACGCCCGCTACGATGGTGATGCGCCCCAATACTTGTCTGATACATACCGGTAATTAATGCTGAACGAGCTGTCGAGCACACCGGCGCGGTCACTGATGCATTGATAAACCGTACGCCATTAGCGGCCAATTGATCGATTACCGGAGTGTGCACTAATTTTTCTCCGTTAAAACCGTAGTGCTTGGATTGATCCTCCACAACCAGCCAAAGAATATTAGGTCGTGCTTTTACGGGATAACCCCGCAAATGAATCATGCAAAGAAAGATTTGAGAAAAAATCAGGAGAGTAAGGGATTTCATGGATTCAGTTTTGTATTTAATTCAAGTTTTCAAACATTGATATGAGATCATTTGGATTCAAAGCTTCCAACGAAGACAGATGACAGTCTGCTTCCCGAAGACTGGACGCGTCATGAATTGCAGTAATTCCCAAAACTTTCATACCGGCCTTTTTTGCGGAGGCGACTCCATTGGGAGAATCATCGATTGCCAGACAATTTTGGGAAGGAATGCCCAGTCCATCCACTGCCTGAGCATAGGTGGCCGGATCGGGCTTCGGTTTTGCAACGTCATCACTGGTGACGATAGAGTGAAAAACTCCTTTAAGTTTACCATCTGCAAGCACTTCAAAAGCCGCATTTACATCGGACCTTCTTGACCCAGTGGCCAGTCCCACAGGAAACTTTTCCGCCACCGAACAGACCAGATCAACCGCTCCTGGCATCGCAGTAGCTGATTTCCTGATTAATTTCTCATAGGCTAAAGCCTTGGTTCTCGACCATTCCTGAAATAAGAATTCGTCATATTCAATCCCAGACAGTTCCGCCAAGCTACCCATGGCAAAACGCTCGTCTCCCCCGGTGCATTTTGCCAGGAAGGTCTCGTAGCTTTGCTTCATCCCCTCGCCCATCGCTTCACGAATGGCAAGGTAATGAGTGCGCTCACTGTCGATGATTACACCGTCCATGTCGAACACCACCCCCTTTAGTCTGGATACCATTATTTATCTTTTCGCTTGATCCAAGCGGGAGAGTGAATCAGCCCTAAAAAAGTCGGTTCAATAAGTTGAGTATTCCATTTTGTGCGTAAAGTATCTAGTTCTTTCACCCTTTGAGGTCGATCCTTCGCCAAATCGTTCTTTTCTCCAATATCCTCGGATAAATCGTAAAGTTGTGGGGCACCCCCCTTCCAGGGAATAATAATTTTCTCATTTCCATTTCGTACCGCAAATCGATTCCGGTCGAATTGCCGGAGAAAGATCGCATCATGCGGAAATGATTTGTCTTTACCATTTAAAAATGGAATCAAATTTACTCCGTCTAATGGTTTTTCTTCCGGAACCTCAGCATTTGCAAGCGCCACAATGGTCCCGCCCAAATCCAATGCACTCACGGGCTTGTCAAAGACAATGCCTTCGGGAATTCTACCCTTCCACTGTAACGCGAAAGGAACCCGGTAGCCGCCCTCCCAAGCATCTCCCTTACTTCCACGCAAAGGAGAATTATTCGATGCATTTTTGGTGGTAGGTCCACCGTTATCGGAAAGAAAAGCGATGATCGTACTCTCTTCCAAATTGTGCCGGAGTATCTCTTCCAATATCCTCCCCACTCCATCATCCACCGCACTCACCATCGCCGCGTAGGTTTTTCTCTTTGGATCTCGGATGTTGCTAAACCGATTCAAATATTTTTCCGTTGCCTCCAAGGGGGTGTGCGGGGCGTTGTAGGCAAGAAAGAGAAAGAATGGCCAATCCCGATTTCGATCCACAAAGGACACCGCTTCATCGGAAAAGTCATCGGTAATGTATTTGCGCGGAGGAACCGGTTCGTAATTTTTCATCAACCAGGTGCGGTAGCTTTCGGACTCATCCTTCGCATCCTGACTTCTTTGAATGGTCAGTTTTTCCGGAAAATAAGTGTGACCCCCGCCCAAATGACCATAGAACTCATCAAACCCACGCTTCATCGGATGGCTGGTGGGAATGTGAGCACCCAAATGCCACTTGCCGATAATTCCTGAATGATACCCAGAGGGCTTGAGGAGTTCGGCAATCGTTTTTTCCTCGCGGGTAAGACCCATATTCGGATCATATGGTTGGTACTGCGGATTTCTTTCAAATCCAAATCTTTGGGGATAGCGGGCAGTTATGAATCCGGCACGGGATGGACCACATACTGCATAAGGGACATATCCGTTGGAGCAGCGAACTCCGTTCTTTGCGATCGAGTCAATGTTTGGTGTGGGAATATCTTTGCAGCCGTTGAAGCCAACGTCCGCATAGCCCAAATCGTCGCACATAATCACAATCATGTTGGGCTTCCCAACCTTGGCTGCTCCGATTTGGGCAAAAAGTGAAATCATTACACATATTTGTAATTTCATACCAAAAAAATATTGGGACACTGGAATAGGGGACAACTTTTATTTTTTCTTTTTAGCGATGAAATTTCTTTCGGTAGCAATGGGATCCGCATCTCCCAGTTCCTCAAGTTTTGCATAGAGCCTGGACTTGAGCCGATTCATAACCTTCGCATGGCTACCCTTTTTGGCCAGGTTGGAAAGCTCGTACGGATCCTTCTTCAAATCATACAATTCATACTTAGACCGACGATGCAACTTCTTGACCAATGCCCTTGAATGATCGTCATTATCCGCCATTGGAACCCAGGAAGCAGCAGGATTTAGTACTTCGCCAATCTCACCGCCTTTGTTTTTCAACCTCAGTGCCTGACTCAGAGTAAGGTTGGAGGTTATGCTCCGGTGGTTCGGATTGTAGATCAGAGAATACTCCTTGTCACGGATCGACCGTATGGGGAAAACTCGTTCCCGGTTGGCGATGATCCGGCAATTGGTAAAGGCTCCATAGACATAATCGTGGATCGGCCCGCTCTCTCCCCTGAGCAAGGAAAGAAAGCTCTTTCCGTCGCAAACATCTTTTGCCAGGCTTCCCCCCAACCCCTCAACCAACGTAGGCGTGACGTCTGCAGTCGATACAAGTTCCTGCACCACCGACCCAGGTTTGGTTATCCCCGGCCATCGCATGACCAATCCCGTACGCAAGCCGTTATCGTAGCAGGTCCACTTGGCAAAGGGGAGTTGCGTTCCCTGTTCGCTGCAAACCATAAAGATTGTATTGTTCCAAAGACCTTTTTTTTCGAGTTCATTTCTGATCATTCCAACCAGGCGGTCGAAATTCGTGATCTCTGCATAATACTGAACTACGACCTCTCTGAGTTGAGGGGTATCAATCCAATAAGGAGGTATCGTAATTTTTTTGGCATTATACTTGGATGGATCACCGGTTGTAAAAGGAGCATGGGAGTCATGAGAACCAATAAACAAACAGAATGGATTCTTCTTTTCCCGGCAATCATCGAAAAAGTTTTTTGTCTTGGCCAGAATTTCCGGATTGGCATCCACTTTTTTGCTTACCTCACCCAGTTTTTCAAAAGGATAACATTCGTTCGGGCCGACATGAGATTTTCCAAGAAGAGCAACCCGATAGCCAAGAGGCTCGAGGTGATGAACGATGCTTTTCGTACCCTCCACCGACTTCGAATGGTTCGGTAAAGTCCCAGTTCTCCAGGGGGAACACCCGCTGTACAGTTCCTGTCTGAAGGGGGCGCACATGGCAACGGAGCAGTAGGCACGATCAAAACGGGTTCCCTCCTTGGCCAACTGGTCAATGTTTGGGGTTTTGCATTCCCTGCCCCCATAAGCACCCCAGGTATCACGGCTCATATCATCAGCCAAAACAAATACTACATTGGGAGCTGCCCGGACTGTAATTGTCAGACAAAAAAGAAGGATTATCTTAGAAAGGAAGGATTTGGTAACAGTCATAATTACATTCGAGATTTAAAGGATTTATTTTTTAGACTTTTCTACTTTTCGTTAGGCTTACTGTAACCTTTCTGTGCAAAGCTAAGAAGTTTTTCCAACTCCAATTCTTTCATTCCCTGCAATTGAATTTTTGGGTTTTCAACGAGTCCAAGATCGCGGTAAATAATTTTTTGAGGCATTCCCCCGTGTATTTGCAGGGAAATTTGTCCATCAAGTTCTCCGATCGGATCATGTACGGCTACGGTAATTCTGCCGTTTATGGCCAGCCAGATCCGATGACCGACAGCGAGAATTTCATAGCGATTCCAATCCTCAGGTTTCAGGTTTTCATCCTCTGTATCTGGGTTTTTGGCAAGCATCTTACGACCATGCTCGTGGTAAAGTGAACCCCACCAACCTTTTCCAATGTCGGCCTGATAGCCAATTGCGGATCCATTGGGCTGTCGCTCGGAACGAAATTGTATGCCTCCATTGGCGGCAAAAGGAGTTTGCCTGACAGAGAGCGTAAGCCTGAAGTCCCTGACTTTCCGTTCATACCAGAGGAATTGATTGCCTTCGATTCTCTGGTCTCCCTTAGTTCCTACAATCGCACCATCCTGAACCGACCAATAGGACATATCGTTGGCACTCCACCCCTTGAAATCCTTTCCGTTGAAGAACTCCTCATCCGCTTGAAGAAAATTTGAGGTCATGATTAGAAAAATCCCGCAACCACAGTTAAAAAACAACTTCATCATCTTCATGGATTTGAATTATTTCGATTTGGAAATGCTCACTCCAGCAGGGAGAAAACTTACTTCACGGTCGTTTGCAACTGGTTTGCCCGGAGTACTTCTGCCATTTTTCACCTCTTTGTCCAGCATCCCGAGAAGTTCACTTAATTTGTCTTTGTACTTCGCATGTAAATTTTTTTTCTCGTTCCTGTCGTGTTTCAAATTAAAAAGTTGAACCCGGGGCAAACCTAGTTTCCTTGCCTCTCCTTCTCTGGGATCGCTCCATCCTCCGCTACCTGCAGAGAGACACAACTTCCAATCACCTTGGCGGATGGCGAAGGCTCCACTGATAGAATGACTGATCAATGTGGAACGGGTTGTCTTGGACTTGCCCTTGAAGGCAGGAACGAGGCTGAACGAATCCTCACCCCCCTGATCCTTTTTTTTCTGTCCGGTAATATCCCTCATCGTGTCATAGAAATCGGTCAAACACGCCAAGGACGAGCTGGTTTGGCCAGCCTTGATGCCTTGGGGCCAGCGAACGAGCATTGGTACCCGGTGTCCACCCTCGTAAATGTCAGCTTTATGCCCACGAAAACCAGCACTTGGGTCATGACCGAATTCTTTGAGCCTGGTAAAATTTCCCTCTGGAGAACAACCATTGTCACTGCTAAAAAATACTAGCGTGTTTTCATCCACACCTACTTTTTTGAGAGTCGTTAATAATTCTCCCATGTGTCCGTCGATCTGCATGACAAAGTCAGCATACGCATTCATCTTACTCGCTTCCTTGTAGGGAGAGACAGGGACAATTGGGGTATGTGGGGCAGGGAGTGGCAAGTAGAGGAAAAAAGGCTTTTTCGTCTTCGCACGCTCCGTTACGTAAGCAATGCTTTTTTCGAATAAATGAGGCAGAACTTCATCAATGTGAAAATCAGAACCAATCGGTCCGTTTCGATACCAACCATAAGGATCTTCGCTTTTGGTCACACCTTCTTCCCGATCGGGTAATGCAGTGACCTTTCCGGTGTCGACCCATACATAGGGAGGCATATCCAAGGATCCGCAGTGCCCATAGTAATTGGAGAATCCATTGATATCCGGTCCGTTTATCACGGGCTTGGTAAAATCAATATCCTTCCATTGCCGTTCACTCTTGTCCGCTTTGCCCCAGTCCCAACCAAGGTGCCATTTGCCAATCATCTGCGTATGATAACCAACTTTTTTCAGCAGGTGGGCAACGGTTTCACGGCCGGCTGGAATCAAGTGCTTGCTCGTCCCGCTAAGCACACCACGGACAAGTCGGGAGCGCCAGTTGTAGCGACCGGTCAGAACTCCATATCGTGTGGGTGTGCAAACCGCACTGGAAGAATGAGCATCGAAAAAGGTGATCCCTTCATCCGCCATCTTCTGCAGATGGGGAGTTTTGATTTTGCAGTTTGCATTGGTGGGAGATAAATCGCCAATTCCCAAATCGTCAGCAAGTACGAAAATTACATTCGGGCGAGCAGAATGCTTCGCCTCTAGTAGAAAAGATAAACAGATACCAAGGGAGAGTAGGTATGATTTCATGAATTTTACAGCTTTTCGACTTCGGTGAAGTAGGCACCACCCAGTTCTCCTTGTTGGTTGTAGATATAAGTCCAAAGTTCACTGATTCCTGAAGGTATTGTAAGAGTGAAATCAATTTTCTTGGATCCTTCTTTGATCACAGCTTCTTTTTCAACTCCGGCAATTTTAATCCTAGCCTTTACACCAACGATTCTTTTGTCGGCTTCTTTCGGCCATTGACGTAAAGAGAAGCGATATTCGCCTGCTTTCAATACATTGACCAACCAGGGGTGAGTCACTTTGGGAATGCCTTGAATGGAACGGAAGTTCCATGGTGGGTTACCCGTTTCAGGACGCCAATCCTGCGAACAAAGAATAGCAGGGTTTTCCGTGGGGTCACCAATGTCGATCGCAACCGGCTTTAATCCTTGGGATACTCTATCCCAGAATGATTGATAAGACTGGCGAAGTTCATTCACGATTTTAGGTTGCTGGGAAGCAAGGTTTTTTCGTTGAGATGGATCCTTTTGAATATCATAGAGCTCATGTTTGTCTGGGGTGTTAACCAGTCGCCATTTTTCCGTCAGGACGACTGAATGGGTATAGGGGCCAAGGGCATATTTATGACCAGCACCCCCATGGTATTGTAGGAAGTGATAGTTACGGCGAAGACTCTTGGTCTTGCCGCCAAGGAGTGGCTTTAGGCTATGCCCATCCAGATCATAGCTTTTGTCTGGCTTGGGAAATTTGCATAGATCGGCAAGTGTGGGAAGAACATCAATATGGGCAGCCAATGCTTCAACATCCTGACCTTTGGAGAAACCACCGGCTGGCCAATGTAAAAAGAGAGGCACCCGGTGACCCCCTTCATAGATCGAGGATTTTTTTCCCCTCATTCCAGCGTTGAAGCCCAAGATAGGTTCCGTATCCAAACCTGGAAAATTACATCCAGCAGCTGTGCCATTATCGGTCATGAAGATCAGGATGGTATGTTCAGCCAGTTTTAAATCTCTTAGATGATCCCGCAGCCGTCCCAAATTGTGATCAATATTTGCAATCATACCGAAGAAATTGGAGTTGTTTACCTCATTTCTTTGGTAAGGTTCAGCCCATTTGGGATCTACCCGGAAGGGTCCATGGGGGGCATTGGTGGCGATATAAAGAAAGAAGGGATCCTTTTGGTTTTCGGTTATAAAACGCATGCCTTCGCTGAACCACACATCAGTGCAATAACCATCAAATTTTTCAAAAGTTCCTTTTCGACTTCCTGGACGGACCCGTTCATAAGTATCATCAAAATAATCATTTCCCCAATAATCGGACGCTTGACCAACTCCACCACATCGGTGCCAAACCACATCTTTGAAACCACGATCCTGAGGCCGGTGAGGAGCATTGTCCCCCAGGTGCCATTTCCCGGTCATTCCAGTCATGTAGCCATTTTCAGCAAAGAGATTGGCGATGGTTTTTTCGGACGGATGCATCATGGTTCTTCCGGCACTGGTTCGGTAAGCTCCGGTCACTCCAGGATGATTCCCGGTCATCAGCGCGGCCCGGGTGGGAGTACAAAAAGGGCTGACGTGAAAGTCTGTGAACCTAATCGATTCTGAATGCAGATGATCGAGGTTGGGTGTCTTGAGTATCGGATTCCCATGGCAACCAAGATCACCATATCCCTGATCATCGGTCATAATGATAATGACGTTTGGTTTTTTAGCCCAAGCCGCAGAGAAGAAAAACAAGCCAATGGCAAAAAAAGAAGTTTTTTTTATGAAAATCAAGGTCTCCATGGATTGGTTGATTCACCCTTGGGCTGGAGGAACTTGGCATCCACTTCCTTGTACCAGGTATGCAGCTTTTTTCTCATAACCTTAACTCTTTGAGGTTCGCGTAATGACAAATCCTTGGATTCTCCAATATCCTCTTTCAAATGAAATAGGGACACTTTTCCGTTCTCATAGTTTTCAAAGAGTTTGTAGTCTCCCATGCGGATCGCACCTCCCGGAATTCCTCCCTGATTCGAATAATGAGGGTAGTGCCAGTAAAGAGCATCCCGATTTAATTTTTTTCCTTTCAAGGCAGGGGTTAAATCAACGCCGTCCACTTGGTGTTTGAATTTTGACCCTACGCACGATGCAATGGTCGGAAGAAGATCAATGGAACAAATCATCTCGCTGCTGACTGAACCAGGTTGGGTCACTCCCGGGTATCGGATAATCCAAGGTTCTCGGATACCACCTTCCTGAACCCAGCCCTTCCCCCCTCGCAGTGGAAGGTTACTGGTCGGACTTCCCTCGGAAGTGGAAAGACCCCCGTTGTCCGAGGTTAGGAAAACCATGGTATTTTCGGTCACGCCTGCTTCGTCCAAAGCATCAAGAACTTTTCCTACTGCCTCATCCATTGCCTCCACCATGGCAGCGTATACCGGATGCTTTTGAAGAATTCTCACTTTCTTAGTTTTTCCCAGATGCCCATTCAGATGAGCAAATTCTTCTCCATGAATCATCGCTGATTCCGCGCGGTATTTTTCAACCAAATCTATCCGACCCATAAGAGGTGTATGTACTGAATAAAAAGACAAATAAGCAAGAAAAGGCTTTCCTTTGTTTCGGTAGATGTAGTTAGCGGTTTCTTCCGCCAGGCGGTTAGGTAGATGCTCACCGGGCTCGCTGTCCGGATGAAGCTCAGGATTTTGAAAAGGAGAGAAATATTTTCTTCCCGTGTATGGTCCTCCCTTCGCCCAGCCTCCCATATTCACGTCAAACCCTTGAGCCTTAGGCCACCACTCTATGCTGGGACCCAAGTGCCACTTACCGGCGAAGAAGGTACCATATCCCACTTTTTTGAGAAGCTCGGCCAGGGTAATCTCAGACAGTTCCATTCGATCGTGAAGGGGAGCGGGATTGAATTGACCGGATCGTTTGCCGGAGAAAAAATTGGTCGCCTTTGCACGAGTGGGATATTTCCCAGTCATTAAACTGTAACGGGTAGGCGAACAAACCGGATTTGCTGCATAGCCATTGGTGAAACGCATTCCGGACTTGGCCAGCTTGTCGATATTGGGAGTATCGTAAAAACAATTGGGATTGTTTGCTCCAATATCCATGTAACCAAGATCATCCACAAGGAGAACAACAATGTTGGGAGATTCAATCGCTGAAGAGTGGTAGAAATATCCAAGATAAGTCAAAAGCAATAGGTAAAATTTGATCTTCATTGCTTGTTGCTAATTTTCGTTATTGAACGCATTCAGTTTTTTTTCTTTCTCACTCCAAGTGAGCTTTCGATCAAAAAGAACGCCGAATCGTTGGTAGTCGTTGTAAGAGACCGAATTTTTGCGCCAATGAGCCAGATGCCGATCATACAATTTGCACATCTTCCTTACAGTTTTCTGGTAAGTTGGTGAATAGAATTGATTAGTCAGTTCCATGGGATCTTTCTTTAGGTCATAGAGTTCGTTTGTGGACTCAAATCCTTCTTCAGCATATCCCCAATGAAGATATTTTAGGTCTTCGGTGACAACTCCGAGCGCGTGGGTAGGAGCCTTTCCCCAGACATTGATCAGGGGAAGAGAGGAATGCAGTATGGACTCTGGATGATCATACAAAGTCATTAAATTTTTCCCATCCATGTCTTTGGGTACTGAAAGCCCGGCCAATGATAATATCGTGGGTGCAAAGTCAATGTTTCCGGTTAACGCTGATATTCGGATATTTTTTCCGGAGTTGTCGTGCCTTGGATCATAAATGATGAGAGGAACTCGTGAGGATTCCTCATAGGGCAAAACCTTGGAACCATAGCCATGGGAGCCGCAGAAAAAGCCATTGTCCGAAGTGTAGATGATTACGGTGTTCATTTCGGAACCACTTTCCTTAAGTTCTTCTCTAATCATTCCTACGGCGACGTCGACGGCATGAATTTGTTGATGATAAATGGCCATGACCTCATCATATCGGTCCGAATAATTCCAAGAATGAAAACGTTCGTACTGTCTGTCCTGCTTACTTTGTTTCGAAAAATGCAGGCCGTTCTTTCTTCCGAAATTGTTTGGCTTGCGAAAAGTTTTCTCCGCGTATACGTGATCGTCCAGCGGATCAGGCGTGGTTGGCCGATGAGGAGCCTTGAAACTGATCGAAAGACAGAATGGTTTGTCCTGTTTAGAGGATTCTTTAATAAAATCGCGACCGAAAGCACCGTACGAGCGAGTCGAATGAGGATACATCTCGGCATAATGCTTCATTGATTCGTTCCTTATGGTCGCATAGTGAGTCTGACCCGGTCCTCCGCCCCACTTGTCGAAATCTTTTTCGGGTAGCGGGAGTCTCTTTCCATCGGGCTTCTCTCTAATATCAAATCCAAACTTACCTGCAAAGGCGATGAGGTATCCATTTTTTCGTAACCTAACCGGGTAAGTTTTTTTCCATCTCTTCAGCAGCATGTCCCCATGCGTGAAGTTGGTTCCATGTTTGTATTCGTACATTCCGGTCATGATCGATGCCCGCGAAGCCATGCATATGGCAGTGGTTACGTAGTGACTCTCAAAAACCACTCCTTCCCTCGCCAAACGATCAATGCTGGGTGTCCTGACGTCTTGATTCCCGTAGCATCCCAAAGAATAAGTACTTTGATCGTCGGTAAGTAGAAAAACAATGTTGGGACGATCCAATTCGGCAAACAATCCGCTTGTCAAAAGAAACAGAGTAAAAGCAAGGATCATACCGGTCATGCAGGGACTCAAGCGACTTTAACGTATTTTCATCATTCCGCGCATCAAGATATGATGCCCGGGAAAAGTACAAACATATGGGTAATCCCCTTTTTCAACGGGAGTGGAAAAAATCAGATGTTCCTCCTTGCCATGATCGACCAACTGAGTCGACCAGAGTACGTCGGGACTTTCCGGAACGAAGGCCATGTCGAATCCCTTCGCTCCCAAATTCAACGCTTGCTGGGCAATGGAGTCCGCTTTGTTGGGCCTTGTGAATACCAAGTTGTGGGGCATATAATCAGAATTTGCAAATATGAGCTTCACTTTTTTACCCGGTTCAATCGTAAATTCACTCAGGTCGTACTTCATTTTCTCTACCACCGTACCGATCCGAATTGTGGTCAATTCCGGAGTTATGGAAAGAATTCCCGATTTTTGAGCAACTGCTGAAGCATCTTCCTCAATCATCTGTATTCCCTTGGTTGGATCGGCATTATACCAGTGATGCTGTACGGTGATCGCCGCTATTCGGGCGTGAGGATGCGGGGACTTCAAAAGGTCATTGAGCAAGGGTCCGTTTCTTCGGTTGTGTTGTTGATGGACCCAAAGGGCTTCCAAAAGGTGATGGGCATCCTCCTTTTTTTTGGGATCGAATTGTTTCATCCACTTTTGCGTTGCCTTGATTACCTTGTCCGTGTCCCTTTCGCTCAATTCAACCCTGGTTCGGTGACGAACCCCGTCGACTGGATGCTTAAGGACTTCCAAAAGCTCGTCAATGGACTGACCTTCTATCCTGACCGATTTTTGCAAAGGCTTTTTCTCATAGGCAACACGGAAAATCCGGCCATGCTTGTGGTCACGATTGGGATCGCGTACGTTATGCTGCATGTGACCAATGATGACGTTCTGCCAATCCGCAACGTAAAGTGCCCCATCTTCTCCGAATATCGCGTCGGTAGGCCGAAAATTCTTGTCTCCACTGAGGAGGAATCCTTCGGCTTCCTCTTCCAGTTTGGAACCATCCGCCAAGGTTTTGATCACTTTCAGTTTTTCTCCGTTGGGAGTTCCCCAAACCTCACCGAACCTAGTGGTTTCCTTCACTTTTTTGGCTTCCTTTCCACGCCCGATCATCCGAGTGACTTCATAACCACCTTCGCGATGAAGCTCATACTGCTTGATACCCAGAAATCCGATTGAGTTGCAAATGAGAAAATCTCCCTGCATCTCATCCGGGAAGTTATCACTGGATAAAATCTCACAAGCGGGAACCGGTCGGACTTCTTTGTTCAGGAGGGAATGCATTTTCCAACTCTTTCCCTCGGGCCGAACTTGATAGGACCTCCCCCCAGTTCCGTCGGTGGCGTATAAGTAGCCCCAATAATCAAGGGCTATACCATGAGGATTCGGAGCATTTGAACCATGCAAGGCGATCGTATGCCGACGGGGATCGAAGCGATACATCGAAGAGGAGCCAGTGTTTATGGAAGGACCCCATGGATGCTCATGATTATGTTGCAGAAAAATTCCACTTTGCCAGTAAATTCCACCGTCTGGTCCGAACAGCAGATTATTTGCGGCGTGGTGTGTGTCGGAGGTGCCCAAACCTTGTAAAATAACATAGCGTTCATCGGCCTTGTCGTCGCCATCGTTGTCACGGAGAAAGAGGAGATCCGGGCCGGAAGTCACCACTACGCCCCCGTTCCAAAATTCAAAACCCAGTGGATTGTGCACCTTTGCAAATTCAATGACCCGGTCCGCCTTTCCGTCTCCATTGTCATCGGGAAAGATCAGCAAGGCGTCATTCATGTCCTTCAGTGGTTCCCATTTTGGATAAGTGGGCCAGACCGCCGCCCACATTCTCCCACCCGAGTCAACTTGCAACTGGACTGGATTGATCAACTCGGGAAACTGCGTTTCGTCCGCAAACAAATTGACTTCAAATCCCTCGCGTAGCGCAATTCGCTTCATGCTTTCCTGCGGACTGAGATAGTTTGTGGTACCCTCCTTTTCAGCTCTTGAGCTCTTGCTTCCTCCACCCACATTGGATATTACCCTTATGGGATCAGGAACGTTATCGTCGTTTACTTTGAACTTCCTTCCGAGCACTGTTTCCCAAATCAATTGGTCGCGGTTAGACGTCATTACGTCCAGCATCAGCAATTCATGTTGCAAAACTTCAGCATTCGACTGGTCATCCACAAATCGCAAACCCGAACGCCCTCCCCAGACGTCATTTCCATCAGTAGCCCGATAACGGTTATGCCAATGCCAGTTTTTATCAAGCACCGCTTCCCGAATAGGTTGAAAGGACGAATTAGCGTAAATTTTGTTTTTCAACAAAGCCATCGAAATTACTTCAGCTACCCTAGCGTTGCCAAATTCATTCAGATGAATTCCATTAATGGTAAGTGGCCTATCCCATTCGCGGTAGAGTTTTCCAGTTGGTTCGAAGAGATCGACATATGCGACGCCAGCCTTTTCCGCAGCCTTTTCCGTTGCCTCAGCAAAAGCGGCCAGGTTCTGGTTATGCGTCTTGCCTTTTGGTAAATTCGGATCATCCAAATCTTCGAATGCAATCGGACTGAAAAGAACAATCCTTGGGAAATCTTTACCATTCGGCAGGCAACCGCGAATTCTTTGGACGAATTCAACGAGCGATTTCTGGTAATTGTCCGCTCCTTCTCGACCGGCAAAAGATTCGTTATAGCCAAACATCGCAAAAACAACATCCGCTTTGACATGCTGGAGATATTGTTCCATCGGTGTGAATCCCCTGCTCCGAGGATAATTACTCGGACGATCTCCACTGACGCTCATGTTTCGAAAGGAAATGCATTGACCCATCAGTTGACTCTGCAGCAAGGTTTCCATCCATCCGTCGTGTTGCATACGGTCGGCAAGTCCATTTCCCAATATGGCAACAACATCCCCTTTTTGAAAGACAAAGGGAGTTGGATCACGGAATCCATCTGGAACCCCGACAACCTCAACGGGATTTCCGACATAAGACAGTTTGTCGACCTTGCCCGCAAAACTCAGGTAAGAAACCTCACCTCCTTTCTTCAAGTCGAAGACAATTCTCTGCCCATGCCGAATTTCCGACTTTATGAAGACTGGTTTTCGATTCCCGTCCAATAATTCCAATTTAAATCCATGAAGTCTGTTTGCGGTGCCTCCGTCCCGATTCCAAACTTCTATTTTCTCAACCGGATAGTTTTTTCCCAAATCCACTTCCCACCAGGGATCTATGGAGTTCTTGGAGTGTGTCTGGCCATCCCCTCCATAATCAGGATTCGTATTCCCATCGACAGCCCTTTCCGAAATTCCATTGTAAGCAACGCTAGATTGCTTCGTCCGTGAGCCTTTGGCGACGTTTCTACCATTGGAGTAAATTTCAACTTCATTAAGCGTAAGAATTCTATCCATGCCTGGGAGTTCGATTCGTAAAAAACGACCATCAGGCAAGGAGATCTTTCTTTTCCTTGGAGTAATCCTTTCCGTATTATGATTGGCAGGTATGGGACTTTTTAGATCGGCATACATTTTCGGCTTGATTCCCTTGGCTTCTCCACCTCCCCGGAAAGTGTTTGGTTTGTATAGACCTACGAAATCAATGTTGGAATTCTCTTTGATTTGTTTTTCTAAACCGAGCGACCAATAAATCCCATTGATGATCAACCTTCTGTATCCCGGATTCAAAATGTCCTCGGATGCACCGTATAGAGATGTAAATACCCGGCCTTTTTTACCATTCTTTCCTTCGTATTGACGAGTCCATTCACTAGCCATGGGAGGTTTGTCCGGATCGGGAACTCCATTGGCTTCCATGGTCATCAATGGCTGTGCCATGGTAAGAATGTTCCAGTCCTTCTGAGCTTTGGCATTGTACCCACCGGCGTGCACATGCACTTTGCTCACACCTTTAAGAATAGGATGGTTTTTCATTGCTGGAATAATATCGATCCGAGTACTCTGCTTATGATTCCTGCCATAGTGGCCTACCCAGCTTTGCCCTAAAACCTGATGTCCAAAACCACCTTGGTAGTCCTCTCCCGTGTAACGAAAGCTATACTTGTAATATGGATCATTTTTACGTTTGTCGTCGTATTTAAATCCATGAGTTGATGTGCGCAAACCCACAACAGGGCCTGCCCGATTGAGATAATCATCAATATGCTTCATCTGTTCCACCGGAAGTGCGAGGAAACGAGTAAAGATCACCATACCGTCTGCATCTTCTAATGCTTCCAGTCCAGGAATGTTTGAAGCCCCTGCTTCAATTTCGCCATTTCCGTTCAGACCAAAGAGAACTGTGCAGTCAAAACCATGGTGAACGGCAAGTATTCGTGCCAATGCTGGAAGAGTCTCTTCCGCACGATATTCGTGGTCACTGGCTACGAAAACAATCTTTTTTCCTTTAGACGGATTTCCCGCCTTATAAGTAACTGGGTTGGCCGAGGCTAAAGCTGTAGAATATAGCAAGATCGCTAAGACCAATGGTAGGCGTGAAAGAAGGGAGGATAATACAGTCTTTGTAATAGACATAATATGTAAAGGATTAAAATTCAGGAGATTAAAAGGGCAAATAGCCACAACAAATTAAATTACCCCTCTAGACAATGAGAAATCCCTCAAAAAAACTTTCCTTTGCAACCTGAAATATGGCAGGATTTCATCAACGACGTAAACGAGGTTTTTTTGTAAGGAACTGAAACAAAATCATCCAGTTGACTTTTGAATCAGTCGGAGGGATTATTAGGTAGTGTCTTTGTATTCGACCAACTCCTGATACCACGGGATGACAATTTTCATAAAATTTAACGATTTACGTATTATTTTGGTTTTATTTGCTAAACAACTGTAATAAAATCCACCCCTGCCCATTCGTATAAATTCCATTCCAAGTTACTACAGATTATGTTCGTCGATGGAACACGCCCCGTTCCGTCGCCTTTTCCTTTGCCTTTATGAAGAAGCCTGAATTCATCCACACCAGCTGTCCGAAAGTATTCCCAATCCGCTCCTTGCTAGTCTTGTTTATTCTATTAAGCATGGAAAGCGGTCGAACCCTCAAAGCTACCGTCGAAGGAGGCGCGTCCCTTTCCGGCACCACATTCTCAGACAACAATTCCACGGTAGCCAACTCTTCAAAAGCAATCAAATGGAGCTCTTCGAATTTGGATCAGGGTACTTTTGACTACAACGCCTCCGCTCCGACTCGCATTAAGGTCAAGACAAACGGCGATTATTTCTTCGCCTTCACCGGACCACTTGAAGAAAACAGTAGGATTTCAAGCAATCGATCTCAGGTCGAATTCGTCTTACGCAAAAACGGCGTTGCAATTCCCGAAGGTTCAACTCGGAGTACATATTTACGTCACGAATCAGGACACATTCGCTCAAGCGGCCATTTTCACCTTTTGGTTCCAAATCTCTCTGCCAACGATTACATTGAAATCTTCGCAAAAAACATAGATACTCATGCGAATTCAGTCAAAATCGGCACATGTTCGCTTTATTGCGAGAAAGTTTCCGCATCCCGAACTGTTTTTTCCGCCACCACGACCGGTACGGTTGCAGGCAACGATTTTAACCCTGCAAGTGATTCCGCCCTTCAATGGGACAATGATTTGGCGGATTCAGGCTTCACTCACAGCGACTCCGTCAACTCCCACAACATTACTCTGGATTCCGCCGGTAAATACCTTGTTTTCGTTAACTTGCCTCTTCAATCAACGGGAGCGCGGGTTGCCCCAAAACTAACCGTCAAGTTGGCTGGGAGCGAAGTGGTCGGCGGTGTGGCTTCTCAAGGCTACTTAAGAAATGCTGATGGGATAAACAAGTCTTCACTGCATTGGGTTGGTCTGGTCAGCACTGCTTCTGCTAATCAAATTCTTACTTTTGACGTTTCCAGGCGTTCCTCGGTTACTACCAGTACCACCGTACCAAGTGGTGAAAAAGGCTCCCTATTCATCGAGAAACTCGCCAATGCTGATAGTTTATTTTCCGCAACCGGCTCCCAAACCACTTATTCGGTCCCCAACGAATGGAATAGGCCCGGATCGGTCAAATGGTCCACCCAAGAAACCATAGATGCCGCCAAGTACACTCACTCAACCAGTTCCAACTCGCACCAAGTCTCCGTTGATTCCGATGGGGATTACTTGCTCTTGTACAACGACGAACTTAATTCCACCGGCGTTCGCGTAAGTCCCAAGGTATCCGTCAACGTAAATGGTTCACCTGTTCCCGGAGCGTCGATTCAATCTCATTACATTCGCTCGACGGTAGGCCACAACCACTCATCCGGAACACTCGTTGCCTTGCTCGGCGATCTTAATGCAAACGACCAGATTTCCATAACCACGGACAGAGACACCAACACTTACGATTCGACCACAAGCCGTCGTCCCGCCCGCATTGTTCTGCTCAAAAAGCCTAGTGTCGCCGCCCCAGTCTTTTCCCTAGCTGGTACAGCAGCCAGTTCGCCGATATCGGGCAGCGTTACCTTCAAGCAAGACAACTCCAACGTGTCCGTCACGAATTTCACCTCTTCCGACATAAACGTCACTAATGCCAGAATAAGTAATTTTTCCGGAAGTGGTCACACATACACCTTTAACCTCGTACCAACTTCTTACCCCGCGATCATAAATCTGAGTGTTCCAGCTGGTGCTGCAACCACAAGTTCCGGAGGGCTTACAGCAGTGGGTTCAGCTGTTACCCAGTTCAGAAACATCTTAACTTTGGAAAATGATCTGTTACTCTATCTTCCTTTCGATGAAGGCACCGGAACCACCACCATCGACCGATCCAAATACGGGCGAAACAGTACATTTGGTGGAGATCCTACTTGGGTAACCGGCAAAAAAGGATTCGCCCTGGAACTCGACGGAACTGGGGACATTGTGAGCGTTCCGTCCTTTTCGGGGGTAACCGGCACCAATGCGTTCGGCATTGCTCTTTGGGTAAAATCCACAACCAAGACCGGCACTCCACAGCAAAGTATCGCCAGTTGGGGTTTTAATTCTACGGGAGCTCGGGCCACCCTTTGTTTCGATGCCGGCAAGTTTCGGTTGGATAATGCCGGGGGAGCTGCCGCCACAGTCAATTCTTTTTATGATGGAAATTGGCATCACCTTGTGGTGAGCAAAGAGGCCGGTGGAAACATTGGGGATGTGAAACTCTTCGTTGATGGAATTGAAGTTTCAAAAACCGGTCCAGATAACTTTACTTTCAACATCAGCGACTCCAAAAACTTCCAAATCGGTGGCGATGGCACAGGGCGCGGGAACGTGACCAACTTTACAGGCACCATCGACGATTTCAGACTTTATCAGGCTGAATTGAACAGCACCCACGTCGCCGCCTTATATGCTGGTGGTGTTGGAGAAGACTACTACACTCCCACCCTGCCCGTGATCACGGTCGATGAATACGCAAATTCGTCCAACATACCGGTGAGCATCACCTTCCAAAGGGGTGGTTCGAATTTCCCAGTTGCTGGATTCACCAAGGACGATGTGGTTGTGACCGGCGGGCAAGTGACCAACTTCTCAGGTTCAGGGGGTGGTGGCCACACTTACACCTTCCGAGTCAGGCCAACGGTTTTCCCTTCTCCGCTGACTTTGTCGATCGCTGCCAATGCAGCTGCGGGCAATGGTGGTCTTTTTGGAAACGACCTAACCAATATTTCCTTCAACGCGTCCTTTCCCGCTTCTTTGTCTACCAGCTCCCTTGATGGAATCGAGATGTGGTACGATGCCACTGACCTCAATGGAGACGGAACAACCGACACTGGCTACAATGTGGGAGACGCTGTAAGTACTTGGACAGACAAGTCCGGAAACGGCTACAATATGACGAGTTCCGGTAATCCGACACGGGCAAAATTCGCCGGTTATGGAGTGGTCAACTTCGATGGAGACGATGCTCTCTATTCCCCCAATTACTGGGGCGGGGGTGGATCTTTTACCATGTTTTCCGTAGCTCGTTACACCCATCCGACAAACACCAACCGGGTAATTTCCGATCGTTCGAATAATTGGGCCTTTGGCTTTGCCTACAATCGAATGGAAAGATGGTTCTTCCAGGGGTGGACGACCCAAGAGGGTAGTTCTGTAGATCAACTCTTTCATATCCACAGTGCATCCATGAATACAATCGACCAAGGCAATACCTTCTTTAACGGGGCGCGATCAGGTAACGTTGATTCGACCACCTCACACGACAGCAATTACATGCCCAAGCAGCTGCAATTCGGCGGATGGCAGACTTCCAATGAATATTCCAAGTGTGAAGTTGCTGAGTTCATCGCATTCGATCGTGTCCTGAACGAAGTCGAGAGGCAAGCTGTCGAGGGATACCTTGCCCACAAATGGGGTTTGGTTTCGCGATTGCCTGCCAACCATCCAAACAAAAGCTCGCCCTCAGGGATTGGATCCGGTTTGTCCGCTGAGTTCACAGTTACCAGTCCTACTCAAACCTACCCCATACCCGTAAGCATTTCCTTCAAGAAAGACGGCTCGGATCAGTCGGTTACAGGATTTTCGAATGGTTTCTCCACTTCTTTCAAACCAGGCAGCCTTGAAGGGCTGGCACTTTGGCTTGATGCCGACGATGCGGATTCTCTTGTCCATTCGTCCAACGCATTGAACTCTTGGATAGACAAGAGCGGCAAAAGACATCATGCGGTGCAGACCACTTCCGCCAATCAACCCTTGGTTGTTTCAGGGGGTCTGGCTTCCAAAACGGTTGTCCGCTTCGACGGCACCAACGATTGGTTGAATGTCGGCGACATCCGTTCGGTTACGGGAGCGGTGGAAGTTTATCTGGTCGCGCAAAGTTCAGATTCCGCCGACGGTAATTGGCAACGAGTTCTTTCCTGTTGGAATAATACCGGAAACGATTACACGGCTCCCAACTGGAAAATAGACCGTCCAGGCAACGATGGTTCCGGCAACGCGGCCAACTTCAGTGCGCAGGTCATTCCCTTTCAAGCCGCATCCGGGTTAAACCTGGCGAATCTCATGATTGCCCGAAACGTATCCTACAATGGAGGATATCTTGGAGCCGACATTGCTGAAATTCTTCTTTATGACAGCGCGCTGTCGGCCTCTGATCGACTCAAAGTGGAAGGTTATCTTGCACATAAGTGGGGATTGACGGGAGCCCTTGCAGGTAGTCATCCCTACAAATCCAACCAGCCCACCTCCGTGGGACTGACCAACGACAAGGTATCCGTCACTGGTGCCACCGTAGCCAGTATCTCTGGCTCCGGAGCCAACTACATACTCAATCTCAATCCCACCACCAATCCGTCCCGCATTAAGATAAAATTCAAGGAAGGCGCGGCCAGTTCATCCATAACCGGCGAACGAAGCAATGCTGGGCACAAAGAAATCTTGTTTCGTCCACCGGTCACCAAGGAATCCAACCTTGCTCTTTATATTCCCCTTGGTGAAGCTGAAAACGCAACGGTCGTACAAGATTGGGGTCCTCATGGATTGACTGGCAAGGTGGAAGGTACCATCGGACGATTTCCCGGGTTGGCGGGATCCTCCTTTCGTTTCGATGGATCCGCCAACAATAAGATCACCCTCATCAATCACCGGGCCATGCGTATGTCCAATAATGGACAATATACACTCAACCTATGGTTACGTCACGAAATACACTCTTCGGGCTGGGGAGGAGTTTTCACGCGCAACGGTCGGGATTACTACTTAACCCTTGGAAACCACGACAATTCGAATGGTGGCTACATTCACCACCGCTTTAGTTTGGGATCAAACACCAGTGACGGGGTGAATGACGCCTACCGCGTGTCACCCGAACAGTGGAGCATGATTACGTTGACCAACCAGGGAAATCCCGGGGTTGCCAAGACCTACATCAACGGCGCGCCCTCACAGGCTAAAAACATCAGCGACGTCGTTGGCGTCAATCAACAGAACAACATCTACATCGGTTCCAATGGGGATGGCAACAACCAGTGGTTCAAAGGTAGCCTGCAAAACATTCGTCTCTACAACATAGCCTTCACCGACAGTGAAGTGAGCAGTTTATATTCCCTTGGAGGAAGCGAATCCGGTGCAGTAGTCATATCCACCGACACCTTGGTTCCCTTCAACGCCGGCACGACTCTTTCCATACAGCCCACTTTCACCGTTCCGGTCAGCGCCTATGCTCCAGCCTGGTCTGCTTCCGGACTGCCAAGTGGTTTGAACATTGACGCCAATACCGGAGCCATCACAGGTACCGCCAGTGGCACCCCCGCCAACACTGGTACTGAACACGCAGTCAACCTCATGGCTACCAACGGGTTTGGCAAAACCACAAAAGCCATGGTATTCAAGGCATATCCATTGCCCAGTTCCATCTCCGATGGCGGAGCCACAGACTTGGGTATGTACGGAGCCACTCTCAAAGGATCCTTCGTCGATCCCACTGATACGGATTGCAAAGTGCATTTTCTTGTGGATTCCGCCGATCGAGGAGACAGCAACGTAAGCGCCTGGGCTCAGCACTACACCTTGGAAGGCCAGAAGTCGGGATCCTTCAGTCGTGTTCTCAGCGGACTTACCTTCAATTCCACTTATCGGTACCGCCTCGCCGTGGAAAATGCAGGCGGCAGCTTGAAATGGACTGCCTCAGCAGGTACTTTCTCCACTCTGGCGAGCCTCACCGCCCCCACCCTCGGGGACGTCAATGCCAGCAACACCATTTCTGCCCTGATCTCACCCGCTGCTTCCACGGCTACTTTGAATGGTACGCTTTCAAGCACAGGTGGAGAAAATCCTACCGTATATTTTGTCTGGGGTGACAACGATGCCGGCAGCAACTACGCGAACCTTTCCAGTTGGGATAACCAAGTGGCCATGGGGGTCCTAGGTACTGGTTCGTTCTCAACCAATCTGACCGGTTTGGAAGCAGGCAAGGTCTACTACTTCCGAACCGCTGCCTCCAACGGATCAGGCGACGTGATCTCAGACAGCTTGGGCATTTTTTCCACCAGCAATGCCGGCGGACTCACTGCCTCACCCACCACCATCAACCCATCCAACCTCAAAATTTGGTTGGACGCCGATTCCTCAAACACACTCTGGCAAGATTCGGCGGCCAGTTCTGCAGCAGGCGATGGGAATTCCCTTGCTCTTTGGCAGGACAAATCGGGAAACGGCAATCATTTTACTCAGACCACATCCGGTGATCAGCCTACGGTTCAAACAAATCAAATCAACTCCAAGACCGCGGTTCGCTTCAATCAAGACTCAGGTTCTGAAGACAACGGCGACGACATGCAAACGACCAGTCCTGCCTCGGACTTTCCTTCCGCAGCAAGCTGGTTTGCCGTAGTCAAGTTGGACGAGGCTTCGGTCAAAACCTACAACATCATTGGAACCAATTCCCAAAACAACGACCGGTTCGTAAACGGCACATACTCAGAGAGCAGATCCTCTTCCTTTCTTAATTACCGAGCCAACATGAACAGCGCATATGCTTCATTTCCCGCAACTGGTGTTCATTTGTTTTCCTACGAGAGCGACGCCTCCATATTTCGCATTTCCCTGAACGGATCCGAATTGGCAACGCAAGGTGGCGGATACTCCGCTGGTACCGCAACCTACTGGCAAATCGGCAACCGCTACAACAATGGACAAGCGCTCAACGGACACATTGGGGAATTAATCGTAATGAATACGGTTCTTTCACCTTCAAGCAGACAGGCTATGGAAGGTTATCTCGCGCACAAATGGGGCCTGGCTGGTAGTCTGCCCACCTCTCACCTTTTCAAGTCAAGCACCACTTCCTCTGCTGCACCCCTCATCAGCAGCTCCTCTACTGCCTCGGGAACAGTCGGTTCCGCCTTTAGTTACACCATCACCACCAATGTCGCCAACCCCGCTTTCGAAGCAGCAAATTTACCTCCTGGACTGACTTGTAATTTGGGTACAGGCGCCATTACCGGATCGCCCCTCGCCGGTGGACAATATGAAGTTACTCTTTCTGCCCAATCCACTTCTTCGACTCAATCAGCGACTAAAGTTCTGACCATCACCATTCCAATCTCCTCCCCGCTTCTTTCAGTAGAAGCACCCGCCAATCTGGTCATGAACGGAGCAAAACTCAAGGGCTTGGTAACCAACACCGGAGGTCGGGATGCCACCATCACGGTTTACTGGGGCGACAACAACGCCAGCACCACTGCCGCAAATTGGGACAGCAACTATGCTCTAGGCAGCAAGGGAGCGGTTGCCCTTGCTCATGACGTGACCGGACTGAGTGGCGGCACCACTTATTATTACATCTTCAAAGGTGACAATGCGGGGAGCGGCGGAACTGGAGGTACTTCCTGGTCTGCCGTACAAGCTTTCACCACACCTACCTCGGTCAGCGCTCCTATTCTGGGTTCTCTCCACGCCGCCACTGAAATCACCTCCTCCGCGGCCAAATTCAACGTCAATCTGCAAAGTACGGGTGGCGACACCACTACTCTCAAATTCTATTGGGGAGACAACGATGGAGGAACCACCGCATCATCTTGGGACAACGTCATCGTCGTTAACAATGCCCAACCCGGAAACCTCATCGGTGAAATCACAAGTGGTCTCACCGCTCCCACAATCTATTATTTCCGAACCCTCGCTTCGAACTGGGTTGGTGATACCTGGGCGTCTTCGACCGTCAGTTTCACACCCAGCGCAATCCAGACCAGCCCTACCCGCAGCGCCAACTTACTCGGCTGGTGGAAGTTTGACGACGACACCAATGCGACCGTCCGTGACTCATCAGGCAACAACAACCATGGACTGCTTAAGAACATTTCCCACGCCAACGTAGCCTCCCAGCACAAAACCGACACTCCCACCGGTACCGGAAAATCGGTCGATTTGAATGGGAATCACTATGTGGTGGTATCAACTCCCGGGCAAAATACTTTCGATGGTGGCAACCAATTTACCATAGCCGCATGGATCAAGGAATTACCCGATGGAAGCTGGGAGCCCTGGATATCGAAACGTGGAGAAAATGGCCAAGGCTGGGCAATCCGCAGGCATGGCGGAAACCAACAGTTTTCCTTCAAACTCATCGGTCCGGGTGAAGATGAGTTCGTGGGCAACATCAATCCATCATCCTGGACACACGTGGCGGGAGTTTGGGGAGGCGGAAAACGCAAGTTCTTCATCAACGGAGCACTTTACATAAGCGAAGACCGATCCGGCGCAGTCAACGTGTCGGACTCCGCGTTGGTCCTTGGCGCACGGGATAATTCTGGAAACTACGACTCAGCTTCACCCAACATTGGTGACCATGCAAACATCTGGCTGGACGACGTTCGCTTCTACAATGTTTTTCTGAGTGATTCAGAGATTTCGCGGATTTATGGAGGAGGACTGGGTGACGTCGGACAACCCTGGATTTCCATTACCAGCGCCACCAGCGCCACTGCAGCCACCGGAATGGCTTTCTCCTACCAAGTCACTGCCACCAATGCTCCCACCAGTTTCAATCTTTCCGATGCTCCTGCCTGGATGAATATAAATGCCGCTACCGGAGTGGTCTCGGGAACTCCGACGGCAGGTGGAGTCGTTACTTTCCGCGTCGGCGCCACCAATGCCAATGGAACCGACTTCAAACAAATCAGTCTAACCATCGGGGACAACGCACCCTTCGAATATTCTCTCGAACTCACCACTGACCTCACCGGCATGACCCGTTCAGCCACCCTTGCGGAAGCCTCCATATCCTCAAGCGCGCCCACTCACACCAGTTACGCACTGGCTAAGGCATTTGATCAGGATAAAACTACGGGCGGGGGTGGAAACCGCTGGATGCCTCAGCAGAGCGCTTTGCCCAACGTTGATTTGATTTGGGAATTCATTCACCCTTTTCGGGTAACTCAGTACAAATTACTCGGTCAGGGAGAAAACTTTGCCAATCGTGGTCCCAAGGCTTTTGTTCTCTACGGATCCAACAATGGATCGGCTTGGACGGCGATAGATGACATGAACAGTTCTTCCTCAAACCATCAGACCAGTTGGACCAGCAACCAGGAGCGGACCTTTACAGTGGACACCCCTGGAGATTACACCTACTACAAGCTTCTCATCACTCAAGCCTCCGGCAGCGATACTTATCTGGGTCTGCGTGAGGTTGATTTGATTGGGGTCGATTACACCCCCATCAACGACTTCAACCTTATGGTCGTCCTCGATGAAAACAATGCAACCTTCAAAGCCGCCGGATTTCGTCATTCGCTTAGCCTGGCGAATGGGGAAGATCTCCGCTTCCAGTCAAGTTCCGGAGTTGAATTGAAATATGAAATCGCAAGCTGGAATCAATCAGGTAAGTCGGTTGTGTGGTTGAGCGTACCGAGCATGGTCCGCAATGACAAGATCATCATGCGTTGGGGCAATACCGCCGCCGCCTCACCGAGTTACACCGCAGATGGATCAGCATGGTCCAGTTACCTGGGAGTGTACCATCTTGACCAAGCACAGGGAGCCACCGCAGTGGACTCCGGGCCACACGACAACCATGCGGCCGTGGCCGATTCCTCTTCTGTTCCTAACTACGACAGCACTTCCATAGCCGGAGGCGCCTATAGTTTCGCTGTGAATGCAAAAAACGGGTTTAAGGCAACTAATGTTTCGGGTGACCTTACTCTAGACAACTTCTCCGTTGGTACCTGGATCAAGGGTATCCAAGATGATGCTCAAAACTGGTGCGGATATTGGGCAATGGGAACAAACAGCGGAGGCGATCTTCGATTGGTTGCCAACGACGTCAATCCACCCAGAGCCTTCATCGAGGGAGGAGATGACAACAACGGAATCTGGGCCTACACCTGGGACACCACTCCCACCAAGATGCAGGCTGGAATTTGGAAGCATGTCTACTTTACCTCCAGCAACGGTAAAGCTAAGATATACTTGAACGGTGTATTTCAGGAGTCCAAGGACATGCAGGATAGTTCCAAAGTCACCGAGATCATGTTAGGTAGGCGTCGTGAGAACAATGCAGCTGGCTCGGTTCAGGATGAAATGACTTTTCACAAGGTATCCCGTCACGAGCGTTGGATAGACACCGTTTACAAAAGCCAGGTTCCAGGCAATTCCTTCGTTAATTTCGCCAACCTTGCCGGCCCACCCTACTTCGAAGATACCCGCGACGAGGTATCCGCAAAGAATAACGTCGCCATGACTCCCTTCACACCTACTGCTTTTGGTGGTGGTTCACTTAGCTACACCGCTGCCGGACTTCCTCCAGGAATTTCCATCAATGCGGCCAACGGACAGATCAC
>CACMZN010000009.1 GCA_902618175.1 uncultured Verrucomicrobiota bacterium | reverse complement strand
TCAGCGTATAGAGAGGTTATTCGGGAAATCCAGGGAGAGGGGGCAAACCGTCAAAGGCATCGTCCTGCGGCAGGGGAGGCAGAACATCTGAAGGTTCTGCCGACATGCCGGGCAGGGGAGGCAGTGTTCCATCCGCGGGTTCTGGAAAGCCGGGAAGATCAGGCAGATCGTCACTCATTGGATCGGACATCCCAGGCAAGGGTGGCAATTCTTCATCGGGCGCCTCAGTGAAACTGGGCAGATCAGTAGGAGAAGTTGCTGGAACAGGATCCATCCCTGGAAGGGGGGGGAGTCCCTCAGCGTCCGGAAAAGTGGAAGGCATTTCATCAAGAGGAGGCAATGCTTCCGAATCAATTGGAGAAGCCAATTCAGGAACAGGTTCGCTTTCCATGGGAGGGAAGATTGGCGAATCAATGGGGGCGGAAAAAACTTCGGTCTCAGGAACAGACAAATCGGACGAAGGAAGAGCAGGCAAATCCTCCCCGGCAAGCGGGACAATTTCATCAGGCTGCATAGAAGCAGAAGGTTCAAAGAAAGTTGGCGTTGGTTGTCCTGATTCAGTTGATGGTGCAGGCACATCTTGTCCATCGGTCAGAGTTTGCATGTCAGAAGTGGCCGGCTTGACGACGGAAGGAATCTTCTCGGGAACGGACAAGTCGATCTGGGTCCCATCTGAACGCCATGTTGCCTCCTTTCCATGTCTCTTTCCGTCGGTGTAGGCGCGGACGTACATTTTTTGTCCGTTTGGCCACCACCTGGTTACGGTTCCGTTCCATTTGCCCATCTTGTAATTTCTCTCGTACATTTTCACGCCGTTGGAAAACCACTTCGTACTGACACCATTTTTTCTGCCTTCTGACCATGATTCATCGGAAGAAACGAACTCTGTGGCTCCACTTTGATCGATTGAGACAATTCTACCGGTGAATGGCTGGTTGGAATGCTTTTTGTAAAGGAGACCATAGCGGCTGTTGAAATAATCGTCGTATTCATCAGTCGTCACTTGGTAAGCCTCACCCGCTTTTCCGATGATTTGGTCTTTCGAAGCGGCGGCTTCTGTACGAACGTCCACAGTCGGGGAAGAAGATTTGCTGAAGGTGTTTGTGCGTCTGTATCGGTTTTCGCACGAAAAAAGAAAAATTGTCACGACAACGACTAAGGATATTAATTGGGCATTTCTCATGATTTCAATGGTGGGGATGGATTTTTTTTTTGCAAGTTTGAAGGTTTGTCCAAGGAATTTTTGAAAGATTTGAAATCTTTCGGTGTTCCCTTACCCCATTCCTTCGGTTGAAACCAAGTCCTATCCAAGGGAATGATTCGAAACTCTTGTTCGATTAGATTACAATCCCTTACAAATTTGTTATCTGATATTCTCATTCATCCCCACTCTCTATTCGCCATCCTTGCTTTCATTTCTTTTGGGAAAACAAAAAGTAATCAGCCAGATCTACAAGCATTCCAAAAAAATGGCGGATGATGGATCACGCAACCATAAGAAGAGATGGCTCTCTGATGACTGAATTTCTTATCTGAGCGATTGGAACCTTTGCTTCAACCGCAATCATTTTCTTCCTTGGTTGGAAAAATGATTGGAACCCGGGCAAAATTCCGAACGGCGAAGTTTTCGCATGTTCCTTCGTCCATGATCACTATTTCCGATTATGGATTTCTACACCATCTTACAGGGAGCGTAAATCGCAAGCACTAGCGAAAAGTTCGAAAACTGTCTTTTCGGAATTCTTTAAAAGAGTGGAGATTCATTAAAGGATACCTCTGAGTCGAACATGAAACTTTTGTCCCCGGAGGATGGCTTGAGTGTCTTTGATTTAAAATCCTTTGTTTAGTATCTAACATCCTTCACCAACCTCTTCAGCAAATTTTTGCCTTTCCAAAGAATTCGCTTGAAAATACGAAGTGCCGGCTACGAACACGTCAACCCCTGCATCCATGCATGGTTCAATATGTTCGGGTCCAACTCCTCCATCCACCTCAAGAAGGAATTCGGCCTTCGAATCCCTTCTGATTTCGGAAACCTGCTTGGCTTTTTCAAGAACCGATTCAATGAACTTCTGTCCTCCGAAACCTGGATGAACGGTCATCAGCAAAACCAAGTCAAGTTGATCGATGAAAGGAATGAGTCCTTCTATCGGAGTGTCCGGATTGAGGGCCATGCCCGTTTGCACTCCGGCATTCTTAATTTTTTTCAGGGCCGCCTCTTGATCATAGGTAGGCTCGAGATGAATGCTTATTAAATCAGAACCCGCACGTAGGAATGCATCCAAATATTTGTCAGGTTGTTCGAGCATAAGATGAACGTCGAAGAAAAGATCTGAATTCTTTCTCAAATCAACCACCGTTTGGGGACCAAAACTTAAATTGGGTACAAAATGGCCATCCATGATATCAAGATGTATCCATTTTCTTCCATCTTCTTGGGCCTCTTTCAAAGCTTCGCCAAGATAAGCGTGGTTGCCTGCTAAGAGAGATGGCGCCAGAATCTTCATGGATTTCGAATCACTGGGTCTAAATTTGATTTATAATCAATTGAAAACACCACTCTTCGGGCAAGTTCCCTAGCCAAGGCTACGTTTGGCTGTCTCGTATGCGGTTCTTTTGAGCCATCACCCAATGTGGAACCGGAGACTTCAAAATTTTCCTTCAAAATCGTCTTTCCCCCACTGCTTAAAACTAGTGTTGCGTTTAAATTTAATCTGAAACCAATGGCAGACAAGGAATCGTTGGCTGAAAAGGATTCAGGAGTATTCGAATAATTGGAAAGGGAGATCACCGCCCGCAAATCGGCTTCTTGCAAATCATCGGTCAATCGATGCAAAGAGGATTTGAGAAGTTCTTCGCGCAATGCTCTTCTAAGCGTTCCTCCGAGTTGCTGGGCCAAGGAATCGTTTCGAACTTCAAGAGATATTTTTTTTCCCGAGCGATCGGAGTGATTAACGATCTTATATCGACAGGATGATTGAAGAATGCAAAACCCAACGCAAAGGAATGCAAAAATCCTACCTTTATTCATCAGATGCTCGCAGTTGAGCGACTTTTTCTTCTGCAATGCGAGCGGCTTGGGATTCAGGGGCGACCGTGATGGCTTCGTTGTAGAATTGAAGACTTGGCCGGTTGCCAAGTTCCTTCCAGCGGATCAAGAAATACTTTCCATAATTTTGCATGTATTGGCCGACTTCAACCTTACTGGCGGCTAAATTTTCACGCATTTCTTTCCTTCCCTGTTCCGCCGCTTTTCGACGTTCCTTAAAATCAGCACTCCTTTGCAGGAAGTCCACTTTCGACTCATGTTTGCTTATCGGGGGAGGAGAAGGGAAAAGGATGAGAAAATCCTCATAGAAATTCAAGGCTTTCATGGTAGAACCCTGATCATAGGAAGGACCAGTCACTCGACTTTCATAAATCGTCGCCAGTAAAAAGTATGCCTTCTCGCAAAGATAACTGTCGGGATACAAATTAATGAGTCTTTCGAGTCCATCCACTGCATCCTCCTCCTTTTTGTCTTTCAACGATATCTCCGCCAACGCCATCAGAGCACGAGGGGCGAATTTCGGTCCTCTGGCAAGTTCAACGATTTGATTGAGTCTAAGCCTGTCGGCGCTTCCGGATCGAAGACGAGGAAAAATTCCCCATTTATTCGGCAAATCTTCCTTGGCCAACCTCTCCGCCAATCTCATAAGTGATTCTGCCACTCTTTCGAAATCATAGTTGATGTATGCCTGGGCAATCAGGCGGAGGTGTTCAAAGGCTTTTTGCCAGTCTCCCCTTTGTTCGCGAATGACGGCAGCTCGATAGAGTGCTTCCGGACCGATCATTACGGAGTTGGTCTTTGTCTCCAGTTCGGCATCGGATCTTCTTTTGGAAAACTTTTCATAGAATTCAAGAGCTTTTGAAAAATCATTATTCTTTCGGAATTTCTCTGCCTCCAAGAACCATGCCTTTGCCTCCTTGTCCGGATAAGGGGACCGATCCTTTACGAAGAAACCAGTACCCGAGAAAAGGTGTTCCTTGCTTGCGGGATTGGATCTGCCTTGAGTCCTCACATTGGCGTCCGCGTATGTGCCCGACAGCAAAAAGACGAGAAAAACCAAGAATAGGTTGGAGAAAATCTTTTTGGAAAAATTCATCTTGTTATTCTGTATGCTTAGAATCGAACAAGGGTTGCCGACCAAGTCAAGCCTGCACCAAACGCAACCAATATGCCAACTTCACCAGTTGTGAATTTTTTTTCTTTCCGACCTTGGTCAATGGCCAGGGGAACGGAGGCAGCGGAAGTATTTCCGTATTTATCCAAATTACAGAAAAACTTCTCAATCGGTACTTCTAATCTTTGAGCCAAACTTTCCACGATCCGGGCGTTTGCCTGATGAGGAATCACATGATCCACCTCTTTCATGTTCATGGAGTGTTTGTCCAGCAATTCCCGAACCGCTCGTTCCATCACTCGTACCGCTGACTTGAAAATCTCCCTGCCGTTCATTTTGAGAAAGTGTTCACGCTTGAGGATGGTTTCCGAAGTAGCCGGCATTCTGGAACCTCCTCCGGGCTTGTGCAAAAGAGATGGATCGGAACCGTCCGCACCGCATTGGAAGCCAAGAAGTTCAGGTCCCTTCCCTTTTTTGCTCACTACGGCAGCTCCTGCCGCATCACCAAAAAGAACGCAAGTCGTTCGATCTTCCCAGTCTAAAATGCTGGACATCTTTTCCGCTCCCACCACCAAGGCGCAGGAGTAACGACCGGAAGCCAGCATGCCATCAGCGACGTCCAAGGCGTACAAAAATCCTGAACAAGCCGCTTCCAAGTCAAAGCATGCGACCTTACCCAATCCAAGCTTATGTTGAAGAAGGCAAGCAGTGGCGGGAAAGGCCATGTCGGGTGTGATCGTTGCCACAATGACCAAGTCAATCTCCTCCGGCCGGACGTCGGCATCTCTGATTGCGGAGACGGATGCCTCAAAAGCCAAGTCACTGGTCGCTTGGTCGTCCTCAGCGATGCACCTTTCCAAGATTCCGGTTCTAGTTCGGATCCACTCATCCGAAGTGTCCACTCTTTTGCTCAATTCCGTGTTGTCTACGCAATTTGGAGGAACGAATGAACCCATACCCAGAATCCTTGTTGGGATCAATGGAATCATGCTTTATTCTTGGAAGGAGTTGAGAGTTTCTGGACGAAGAATTTCATTTGATTCGCGTATGTCTTCCACCACCTGCGTCAGCATATCATGCTGCACCAGATCCAAGGCGATTTTGATGGCTCCACTAATGTGGTTTCGATTGGACGATCCATGGGCTTTGATGACGTTTTTGGTAAGTCCAAGCAAGGGAGCTCCTCCAAATTGCTCAGGATTTATTCTCTGTTTCAAACTACGGAATGCACCTTTCGAAAGCAATGCCCCGGTTTTTCTGAGGGCATTGCGTCGTAACTCTTCGTCCAAAAAGGATCGAATTAATTTACTCAAGGATTCGCATGCTTTGAGTACGATGTTGCCCACAAATCCATCACACACCACCACATCCACGACATTGTCAAAAATCTGGAACCCCTCAATCAATCCCGCATAGTTAATGATGCTTCCGTTTATTTCCTTCAGCATCGAATGTGTTTCATGAATGACCTCATTGCCTTTCCCCTCCTCGGTGCCTATGGTCAGCAATCCGACTTTGGGGCGAACCAGACCCAAAGCTACGCGGGCATAGTTACTTCCTAAGATTGCGCTTTGCACAATATGAAAGGGCTTGGCGTGAGGATTGGCTCCTGCATCCAATAAGGTGAAATATCTTTCTCTCCCAGGCCAAATTGTGCACAAAGCGGGTCGCTCGACTCCTTCGAGCGTGCGTAGTCGTATGGCGCTTCCCGCCATCAGACAACCCGTGTTTCCGCAACTCAAGAGGGCGTCGGATACACCGTCCTTCAAAGACTCCAGGGCAGTGGACATGGAAGATTTTCTCTTTCCTTTGATTCCGGCAATGGGTTTTTCATCCATTTCCACCACCTCAGGAGCATGGTGCACGGTAACTTGTCCACCCATAAGATTTGGATATTCATCCATTATGGGAGTAAGAAGATCTTCTTTGCCGAAGAGCAGAAAGTCCGAATTCCTTGGAGCCACCTCCAAGGCCAGAGAAACACCCGCAAGGACTTCATGCGGACCTTGATCACTACCCATCGCATCAATTGCAAGAGTGATCCGAGCCTCGGTTCTATCCATGCCGAAGCGAGTTGGGCAAATTAAACCTCTAGATCCAGAACTTGTTTACCGCGATATTGCCCGGTTTCGGGATTTACGCGGTGCGGACGAAATAGACTGCCGTCGGCTTCCTTGGCGAGCAAAGGGGCTTGGAAACGATTTGCTCCGCGTCTTTTGCGACTGCGTTGCTTGGATTGTTTTCTTTTAGGCTGTCCCATGGTAAGTCCAGTACACTACTTATTATTTTCACTCCGTCAAGAAATAGAAAATCCTTATGCTTTCTTCAAAAACCAAGATGAAAAGCAAGCACAAGAATGGATAGTATGATTCGATACCAAACAAAAATTCCCAAGCCATGTCGGTTCAAATAACCAACCAGCCATATCACCGCCGCCGCCGCCGATCCGCCAGCCACCAAGCAACCAAGTAAAACAGGTCCGATTTCCAAATGAGCCTGCATCACCTCCCAATGGGTCAGTCCCTTGTAACCCGCCGCTGCGGTGAGTGTGACCAAACCTAGCAAAAAACTGAATTCGGCTGCTTTGGCCCTCGTTAATCCGACCAGATATCCTCCCACGATCGTCATCATGGAACGGCTCGTTCCAGGCCACATGGCAAAGCATTGCAGACATCCGATCCACAAGGCGGAACGAATCGTCAGATCATCAAGCGTTTTCCCGGAATCAGGCATTGCGAACGAGTTTTCCCTTTTTCTTTTGCGTTCCACCCAATGCATCAGTAGGGCGCCTACGAACAACGCCAAGGCGATGGGAACGGGAAAGAGAAGATAACCCTCGATCCAGTCATCCAGAAACGGTCCTGCGAGGGCTGCTGGCAAAAAGGCAAAAAGGAGATGCTTGCCCAGTCGTCTGCCTCTGGGATCCAAACCTAGGAAACCCAGCAGAATCGCCCAGACTTGCTTGCGGTAGACCAGGGTGACGGCAAGAATGGCACCCGCTTGGATGACAATCAGATAAGCATCCAAAGCCCGGTTTCCATGGAATGAGGACCTTGCAAAATTTCTTGATTTCATGCTGAGCTCATTCAAATCGAATTTTCTCTCCCCCTCGCCCCCTTCAATCGAAACCAAAACACTCTCTCGGTTTGGATCCATCCGAATGAATCGTCCTTGGAATTTCGAACCATCCTGCAAGGTCCATTCACTAAGGTTTTCGCCTTCGGTGAGCCATTCTTTGGTGAGAATCAAATGACCGGTCGAGGAAATGGGCAGAAACTCCGTTATTCCTTCCACCAATCCATAGACCACGGCGTCTCCATAGTCCATGCTTCCGGCAACTTTCTTTCCGTTCCCGTCGGTTTCCTTCTCATTCGCTTCACAAAGGGGAAAGTGGCAAATTGAGCACAGTATAAGAAAGAACGATGAATAAGATTGTCGAGCCGGCATCAAAACCTCTACAAGAACAGATCCCCTGTGAGAGCAAGACCTAACTTTCTCACAATCAACCAACGTCAAAACAACCTACCCTCTTTAATGGATTCACAAAACCTTGTTACCGAAACCGAACAGTTGCTGGATGGTGAGGATTTGTCTGCCGAACAAATTGCTCACTGCGTAGACCAATTGACTTCCGAAGAGATCAACGCCGGACTCAAGAAAAATTTCCTCATCGCTCTTTCTCAAAAAGGAGAAAGCGATCGGGAATTTTCTCAATTCGTCGCTGAATTCAGAAACCGGTCAATCGATCCCCAACTTCAGGACTTCGCCCCCAACGCAATCGATCTTTGTGGAACCGGAGGCGATAAGGCGGGAAGCTTCAATATCTCAACTTTCGTTTCCTTTGTGGTCGCCTCTGCGGGAGTGAAAGTCATCAAACACGGAAATCGTTCAATCAGTTCAAAATGTGGAAGCGCCGATCTTCTGCAAGCCTTTGGCATTCCCCTGCAGGCAAGACCGGAAATTCTTCGATCGAGTCTGGAAGAGATCAACTTCGCCTTTCTTTTCGCCCCGGAGTTTCATCCTGCCTTCAAGCACATCGCGCCCGTCAGGAAGCTATTGGCCCAAGAGGGAATCATCACAATTTTCAACCTCCTCGGACCAACCCTAAATCCAGCCAGACCAGCCCATCAGATCCTGGGCGTATTTGCTCCCGAACATATAAAGAAAATCAGTCATGCCTTGAGTAAAAACGGATGCTCCAATGCTTTGATCGTACATGGACACATTTCCAACGAAAGGATTCAAGGCGTTGACGAACTTACCGCCTGCGGTGAAAATCTTCTTCTCGGATACGGACAATTCTCCACCGAGGAAATCGAAAGATGGAATCCTGAAAGGTGGAGTCAATCCATTCATCCGTTCGAAGATCTGAAAGGTGGAGACCTAGATCATAACCTGCGCCTCACAAACCAGATCTTATCCTGCCAGTGCCCGCCTGGATTGCTCGCTGCAATTTTGATTAATGCGTCTTCGGCATTCAAAGTCTGTGGTCGCGTCTCCACTCTTGAGGAGGGGATTGAATTGGCTGATTCTCTGATTAGAGGAGGAATAGTCAAAAATTGGCTCGATCGGGCTGGAAAATTCTTTGCGTGAGATACTTTGGCACCGATGGCATCCGGGGTCGCTTCGGAGAATCCGTGATCAACTTGGATTTCGCTTATTCCATTGGACTCGCCTTGGGTGCATACTTGTTGGAGAAAGGTTTAGATGGGCCCCATTCCGTCGTGCTGGGCAGAGACACCCGTCCGTCCGGAAAAGCGCTTCTTGAAGCATGTGCCCTGGGCTTGGAGGAAAAAGGGGTTTCTTGCACGGATGCGGGCATTCTTCCATCGCCTGCTCTGGCTTTTGCCGTACTCTTTACCCAATCATCGCTGGGTGTTATGATCACTGCCTCGCATAATCCGCACACCGACAATGGAATCAAACTTTTTTCCGGTAAGGGAGCCAAATTTTCAATCGCGGAGGAAATGCGAATCGAATCATTGATCAAACTGGGATCCCCAACCACTTTGGCTCCTTCCAATCTCAAATCCCGAAATCTATGCTTACCCTACCTTGAAAACCTTAGAAAGCGATTCCCACCCTCTTTTCTGGCGGGAACAAAAATCGTCCTTGATCTTGCTAACGGAGCAACAATGGATACTTCTAGACAGGCTTTCGAATCATTTGGCGCAGACCTGGGTCTACTGAGTAACGGAGACGGAAGAATCAACGAGGGAGTCGGTTCGGAATTCCCCACATTCTTGGCGAAAGAGGTAATTGAAAAGAAAGCCGAAATGGGAATTGCCCATGATGGGGATGGAGATCGAGTCATTTTCGTTGGTTCGGACGGGAAGATCATTGACGGTGACAAGATCCTCGGTCTCCTTGCTCAAACAGCCAGGGAAAAAAATAGACTCAAAGGAAATGCTTTTGTTGCCACGGTGCACAGCAATTCCGGACTGGGGGAATTTCTGAATCAATTGGGCGTCGATTTTCATCGGGCATCAGTGGGGGATCGAAACGTCGCGTCCATGATGAAGGAAGTCGGTTGTAATTGGGGTGGCGAATCTTCCGGGCACGTCATCGCCTCAGACTACCTGCCGACGGGAGATGGCTTGTTCATCGCCCTGACGCTTGCTCTGCATCTCGTCGAATGTGGGGGGAAGCTAAGCGAATTGGCCAAGGAGATTACGCTCTGGCCCTCCAAATCCGGATCCTTCCGAGTGATGGACAAAAAACCGCTTGAGGAATGCCATGAACTTCAAGAAGTCCTTGGGGAATGCAACCATAAATTGATGGATCAAGGGCGTATTTTACTTCGATATTCCGGCACTGAAAACAAGGTAAGGTTGTTGGTTGAAGCAAAAGAGAAAGACAAAGCCGATGCAATTTTTGAAGATTTGGTAAAAACAATTCAAAAAACATTGTAATTTTCCCACAAAACGATGAATTCGAATTTTGCTCCATATGTTCAGTTTAAGTTTTGGTATCCATGATTGAAGAATTTCCAATTTCCCAACTCGACCCCAGGCTGGTCAAACAGTTGGAGGCAGCCGACAAGGCATGCCAGACGGATTCGAATTATTCGACTGAAATTTATTCGGCCATTCTCAAACAAAGCATCGGTTGCCTGGAACTCAGAAAAAAACTTCGCGCTCTGCAGCTAAGAATGGCCCAGAATTCAACCAAAGGCTTTTCCGGTCTCCTTGGCAAAGTCACGGCCGCTCCGTTTATGCTTCGAGGCAAGAGCGACAAAGATCCTGAAGGCATGCTGAACAAAGCCGAAGACCTGATCGCCAAATCTCCGGGTAATGTCCTGGCTCATCAAATGCTCGCCGATGCAGCCGCAAACTTGGGAATGATGAATACTGCAGTGTTTGCCTATGAAACCATAAGAAGGATTCAACCCAAGGATTTGCGCAACCTCAAGGATTTGGGTGATGCCTATCTGGATGCCGGAGACACTGAAAGCGCCATTGGCATTGGTGGAGAGATCATGAAAATCAATCCCAGTGATGGAGACGCCGAGGACTTGATGAAGAGAGCCTCGGTCGCCGTTGCCATGAATAAGGGAAAGTGGGAAGAATCGGAAGACTTCCGGGCCCAACTCAAAGACGAAGCCGAAGCTCAATCTCTGGAGCAAGCGGCAAAGGCGGTGACTGATTCCAAAGGTCTGGAGGAACTGATCCGACAAACCTACGAAAAATTCGAGCAGGAACCTGAAAACATCAATCACTACAAAAAACTCAGCGATTATTATCAGAGATACGGCGACTTGGAAAATGCCATTGCCTGGATTCAAGAAGCCCGCAAACAGGAAGCCGGGCAAGCCGACGTCTCCCTTGAGGAAAAGGAAAGACAATTGACTCTGGAATATTTTGATCAGGCGATCGAACAGTGGGAAACTGCTTATCAGACGAATCCGAACGATGAAGGCATTCGGAATTCATGGGAGGAAGCCTTGCAGAACAAAAAATTATTTCAGAGAAATCAACTGGAGGATCTCGTGCAGAGATATCCCAACGACTATGGGTACCGTTACGAACTCGGAATGATACTCTACGAAGAGAAAGATTTCGATGGTTCTTTGCCCCACTTCCAACTTGCTCAACGAAACGCAAAGGTTCGCTTGGATGCGATTCTTCATCTGGGTCGAGCATACAGCAGAAAGAATTTCCACGATTTGGCCATTGAACAGTTCAATATTCTGAAAACTGAAATCCAAGTGATGGATGATCGCAAAAAAGAAGCTATCTACGAATTGGGTTGTTGCTATGAATCCATGGGCAAAAAGGAAAAGGCGATCGAAGAATACAAGTTGGTCTACTCTGCCGACATTTCCTTCCGTGACGTCGCTGATAAGATCAATTCATTCTATAATTCCGCAGCCTGACGGACCAAAATCCGAGAAAAGCAAATTGGTCGAATAATTCTTGTTTTTCCGATTCCAAACAGGAAAAAACCAAATGTTTTTTTTCCATCCCATGAATCAACCTTATGATGTTACATGCTTTTTCCGAATTGGATTCGCCTGGGCAAAACCATACAATGTTTAAGCATTTGGACAGGGAAGTTTGCGACTCCACCCAGCTGAACTTATGGAGTATACGATGCAATGAATCCCAAACGAGCTAAAGTACCCATCACCCGGGTGAAAAATCCCGAACCTGCCAAGGACAGTCCGGAATGGGTCATTTGGGCGGCTTGGGCAGATCGGATTACTTTCGAGGAAATAAGAAAAGTATCCGGTCTGACCGAACGACAGGTGATTGATCACATGAGAAAATCCCTCAAGCCCTCAAGTTTTCGTCTTTGGCGCAAACGGGCAAACACCCAAAGTCTGAAGCATCAAAAGCTCTTCCGCCATCGGCGGGAGGACTACTAACCCTCGAATCCCTCCGTTTAGGTCGCAAAGACCAGCCAGGTTCGGTTCAAAGGTCCGTCCACACTCACCATTTTCCATAGGTTGGATTGGGAAAGAGGAAAAACCGGTCACCGAATTTCGTCGGTTGCTGAGAAGGGAAATCGCCGATTTGATCCCCCAGATAGACTACCACTTCATGCATGCCCACAGTTTTCATTCTGCCTGTTCCCTCCAATATTTCCTTCCTTCGTAGCTCTTTCGTATCCTGTTTGTTTTTTCGAAGTAGAAAAAGATCCTTCGGTCCGAGTACACCCAAGGCTTTGAGATTCCGCTTCGTAGGCTTCAGATTGCTCTCCATCCGATTGCTTAGAAAAACCACTTGCATGCCCAGTCTTTCCGCCTGTGAAAGAAAATTCTTTGCTCCCGGCACCAAACCGGCCTCTACCCGGTTCACCCATATGTTCCACGATTCCTGGGTAAAACTCTGCTTGTTTTGCCAAAGTTGCACTTGGTATGGACTGTTGTCCAGGACGGTTTCATCCAAGTCCAACACCACTGCCAACCTTTCTTTTTTTCCTTTCGCATATTCAGTCATTTTTTCTCCGGCATTTCGATATATCTGAATGCATAGATTTTGATATTCCATGGACTTACGAACCCAACGAACGTCGTTGGGCAAGTTTGTGGTTTCCTGCGAAAAAACCAGAGAACATAAAACCAACACGCAACCCATTGAGATACAAACCACCTTCCGGGAAAAAGAGGCAACGAAAGCTTTCATGATCCAAAGACAAAGGATTGGATTGAAAATCGTCAAGAACGACCCAAATTATTTTGTCCAAACCATTTGACGGTCAATGATCTAGGTGCTTAGTTGCATTCATGAGAATTTTTTTCGCTACCCCCTTTGGTAGGAGGCTTTTTTCCCTGGCCTCGCTCTTTTTTTTCTTTTTTGGTCTGAATGCCACGGAACATGCCACAAGTTGGAGTTGGCACCAGCAATTTCCATGGGTCTACAGCGATTATGAAAAAGCATGGCAATACTGGCGGGTTGGCAATGACGGCAAGTTCTACCAGTGGAAACAGGCGGACAGTTCCTGGTATTGCTTCGAGGAGACGGAAGGTGTCTGGACCTCGTTGATGGCTACGGATTCCATTTCCGAATCCAATCCGGAAGAAGAGGAAGAGATTCCCATTGAGGAAGATTCCGCCGAAAAATCGGAATATTCGGATAAGGAACTCATCACCGAAAAGGACGGGGATTGGGATTGGGGAACTTGGGAGAAGGACGAGACTTGGGAAAAAGATGAAGACTGGGACTGGTCCGACAAAGAAGGCGTCGAGTACGAGAAAGACGAATCCTATCTCGATGCCGAGGTCCCCAGCGACGTACTGAGTTTGTCCGTCGAACTAGACGGCATTACCCGCGAATACCTGCTCTATGTTCCTTCCGGATACGACGAATCCACTCCACTGCCCCTGCTTTTCAATTTTCATGGTTTTGGTGGAAGCAATGCTTGGCATCTGTACTCCGCAGACATGCGTTCCCTGGCCGAAGAGGAACTTTTTCTGCTCGCTTATCCGCAGGGAACCCTACTCGACGGATCAGGACACTGGAACGCTGCCCTACCGGGGGGGGACAATAAAAGTTCGAGCGACGACGTTGGATTTGTGGAAGCAATGATCGAGCAAATATCGGAAAATTATCCTTTGGACACCAACCGCATCTACGCCTGTGGTTATTCAAATGGTGGTTTCTTTTCCTATTTCCTGGGTGGTTTCATGAGCGATCGAATTGCCGCCATCGGATCCGTCTCAGGCACCATGCTTGATGGAAACCCCGATCCCACCAACCCCGTACCCATGATCAATCTCCATGGAACCGCCGACTACACCGTCCCGTATGAAGGCGGCGAGGGACTCATTTCCATCCCTGACGTTCTATCCTACTGGGCGGAAACCAATGGGGCCAGCCCCACTCCCATCACGACCACTCTGACTTCAGGCTCCGATACGACCGTGGAAGAATCAATCTACGCCGACGATACTGGCATTTCATGGGTCCAACATTACAAAGTGCTCGGGGGCGAACATGTTTGGCTCGACCTCGATCTCAACGGGACCGACGTCAATCGCCTGATCTGGGATTTCTTTTCTCAACACGGTCTCGACGGACCCTTGTCCACTCCCTGAAAATTATTCAATCCATCAGGGCATCATAAACCAATCCCTTGATCGCCCATTCGGTGTTGAAGGAATAAGGCATCACCTGTTCCAAAGTCAGCACTACCAATTCATCCTTGGGCGATATCCAGTAGTGCGTGCTTGCCGCCCCGCCCCATCCATATTCCCCCAAACGCCTGTCGGGGTCCCACTTACTCATTTTTTCCCGGACCGAAAATCCCAGTCCATACCCGATTCCTTCCCTCTCCCGCTTGCCAATGGTCACCCATCCCGCCTTCTTCGGCACCTGATTGGTGGTCATCAGCTTCACGCTCTTTTTTGTTAAATATTTCTTCCCCTCAAATTTTCCTCCATTTTCAATCATCAGGAGAAACCTCATGTAATCCGTCGCAGTCGAGCACAGCCCACCCCCGCCCGATTTAAATGCCGGATTTTCCAGATATCGACTGGTCTTGGGATCATCCTTCAAGGTCAGCTTTCCGTCCTTGTAACTGTAATTGGCGGCAAACCGTTTCACTTTATTTGCCGGTACGTAAAACCCGGTATCCATCATTTTCAGGGGCTTAAAAATTCGCTCCTCCAGAAACTCATCGAAAGGCATGCCCGAGGACACTTCCACCACACCCCCCAACACATCAGTGGAGCAACCATACACCCAGTCCGAACCCGGCTGAAATTGCAGGGGCACTTTGTCCATGCCATTGATCATAGTCACCAGTTTTTTATTTCGGTCCAAAACCCCGGCGGAACGCAGGGCTTCACGGATCGGTTTGCTCGACATCCATCCATAAGTCAGCCCGGAAGTATGCCGCATCAAATCCCTCACCGTCGCTTCCCTCTCGATATCGATCAAGTTTCCATCCTTCCAAACCTTCATCCTTTTTAGAGGTGGAAAAAACTTGGACAATGGATCATCCAGATCCAGTTTCTCCTCTTCCCAGAGCATCAAGGCCGCCGCCGAAGTGATTGCCTTAGTCATCGAATAGATCCGAAAGATCGTATCCTTTTCCATCGGTTCGTTGGTGGCCAGGTTTCTTTTTCCATACGCTTCAAAGTGGACCACCTTTCCTCTTCTGGCCACCACCACGACTCCCCCGGCCAGGCGATTTTCAGCCAACAAATTTTCCATCTTTTCATTCACCACCTCGAGTTTGTCCGCGTTCATCCCAACACTTCCCGGCTCGGCCATTGGGAGCGAATCGAGGGAATATGCCGCTGAAAAAAGTGAGAAACAGGCTGATGAAATGAGCAGGGCAAGGGATGAAATCTTCATACTCTCTCCCCTACGCTTACCCACGAAGGTTGGCAACCGCTTACTTCCGTCTCAGGTACTTCCCAGTTGGGCTGAGAATAATAATTATTCTGAAGTGAAGTTTTAATTCGTCTAGCCCCGTTTTCAACAAGCCATCGACTGATTTACCGGGCCGAAAATCAAAATTTATTTTTCAGGTAAGAGAGCCCGAAGATCATCGGAAGAAACCCCGGAAAAACTTTCAAAAGTCAGCGGATCTCCATTCGCTATTTCGGAAGGTGTCCGATCGACCAGGCTATTCCAGTTTTCCTCATCAAGCGATTCAACCAGTTGAGCAAATTCATTTCCCGAATCTTGGGAAGGCAAGTATTTTCGGCTCATCGCGGCAATACTTTTTAACATGTTCAAGTAGGGCGAGAGTGCGGTAGTGGTCGATTCAGCCTCGCTGTCTATCCAGGCAATGGCTGACTTGGCGATGCCCCGGGAATTTTGAAGTTCACTTTTAAGCAATAGCTCGACGTCAAAGGCGAAACCATGCTCCAGGCAGTCCTCCACCACTGCTTTTACTTTGCTTGCCCGGAAACCCTTAAAGCCGCATTGAGTATCAACAACCTCACTTAAAGCAGGCGAAAGCATCCGTTTCCAGAGATAGATAAATAGCTTGCCGCGAACATTTCGCGTACCTTGCTTGACCACGATAGAATTTGCCTCCCGGCGGGAACCGATCGCGACATCCTTACCTTGGTTGAGAATAGGATCAACCAACAGACCAACCTGGCCAAGATGGGTCGATAAATCGGCATCGGTGAATACGATAATGTGTTCCCCGTTTACCTTCTTATTGCAGGCATTCCACATCCCGTACAAAATGGATCCACCTTTACGGCTGTCGTCAGTCGAGGAGAGACCGGCCGTTACCGGCAATTTCTTATCTATGGCATCCGACAATCGTAGTACGCTCACTTCCTTATAGCCTTCCTTTTTTGCCAAGTTCTCAATAATGTCACCGCATTTTTCCGGACAACCATCATCCACTACGGTCATATGCCAGTGGAAATGTTTGGATGCTTCACCCAGCCAATTTAACTGGGCTACTTTTTTGCGTAGAAAATCTTCCCCGGATGGATGCTCCTCCGGTCTGAGAATTCGATTATTTTCATTATAAGCTGCAAATACAACATCGACATGAATGGGTTGGGAAAGTTCCGTAATTACCTGTTTAGACCGGGCCAGTTTGGCTCCCAACTGCAGGGCGAGTGGAACTTGATCGGCATGGTGCACGAGCATATTTTCCGTCTCCACGGTTGAAAGCCCGGATTGATCTTCCAAAATAGAAAGAGCGGCTTGTTGAACGAATTCTTGATGATCAGGATTGGTTGCTGAAAACTCCAATGGAGAACTCTCGGCTAGTCTGGAAAGAGGTTCGGGTAATTGGGGAATCGTGCTCATTGGATTTTTTTATTTAACCAGTGAGCTCAAAATTCTCTCGCCCGTACAAGTTCCCCGAGTGAAAGTGTAATAAATCTTCAATATACATTGATTTCTTTAAGTACTGTCTTTGTGGACAATCAAGAAATAAAACCCCTTTTGGAGTAAACCTCACCCATATGTACATTCAATCATTAGAAACATTTACAGGAATAAAATTGTCACTCTCGAATTTTTTCAGGTGCGATTTTTACAATCCCCTCTACATGATGGATTGCAGAAGTTTTTGGTTGCCCTTTTCTCGTCTCGTCACGACCAGGCCGCAGGTTGAGCAGGATCCCGAAGCGTGCCTTCAATTCCTTTGCGAGGTCCCAGCCAAAACTTCGACTGATCAGGATAATTCTTCGTTCCGGATTTTTGGGAAATCCATCTTCGCAAAATTGAAAACCCTTCCAATTACTCAGTTTTTTCCGTTCAAACCATTCCCATACCCGCAGGGTCTTGATCAGATCATAACCCATTGCCGAGGGTGTCGGGCTTACGAAGGACTGCCCCAAATGATTCTCTCCTACCGGCTCACTGAGGTCCTGCAGTTCGATGCAGTGATCATAATCCCAAAACCGGTTGCGTAGCTTGGTGAACTTCTTGGGTGGTAAAACCCCGATCAGATTAAAGGCCTACATCCATTCCCTCTCCGTCTCCGGCAAATACCCCAGTTCCTGAGTCAGCACTCCCGCCCAGGTCTGCCTCTTCTTCTTTCGAATCTTCCGATTGGTTGCGGATATGTTGCAATAGTTCTGGTAAAACCCACCGCTTAACCGCAGCGGTTCCTCAATCCCCCATTCCTCCTTCAAACGATGTATATCTTCAAGTATTTCTTCTTAAAGTGCTGTCTTCTTCATGTTTTTTATCCTCCTAATTCCTCGTCTGAAATCGCCCAGGAGATTTCCTTTCGCCAGGCCCATGGATCATTCCCTATGAAAAGCCTCCTCTTGTGGCAATTTCTTACTCTTGATGAATTCCTGCCAGGTGGACCTTTTATAATTCTGCAGAACGACCCCGCTTTATGACACAGATTACGAAAGATCTGGTTTTTCCATCTTTCCAAAATCGTTTATCTTTATCTCATGAAAAAAATGGAATTCATACGCAAGCCACTTTCCCCTGAGCTCTCCACGGTGAGCGACAAACACATTCATGGTGTTGACAAATTTTACAGAATGTTTGCCGGTCTCTCCTCATATCTCCTCTCCTACGAGAACGAAATCATCGAATTGGAGATACGCTTTTCCAAACGCTGGCCCAAACCCGTTGAAGAAACCGCGCTTCAGCTTGCGAATTCCTGGCGCAGGAATGATCTGCTTCGAAAAGCAAAGGGCTATCACGTTCACCTCTATAAGAGAATCGTTAATCCGGGAATAGCGCGGCGGACGCCGAACCGGGAGAACAAAGATGCGATGGAAGAATTTTGTAAAGCCTTTGTGGCTGCCCTGAAGGCATCCGCTGATGACAGTCGGGATGAATACCTGACCAGCATTCGCAGAGAATTCAAGAATTGAAACGAATCAAATTGAGTACGGGTCTGATCTTAGAACAAACCCGCATTTCAATCCTTCCATAAATCCAAGTAGGCGGCAAAACGATCCTCGCTCAAGGCAAAGCTGCTTCCGGTTCCCACTTTGATTATGGCAGTCTTACCCAGGATTGGATGAGATGCCACGGTTTCCCGCAGGATCATTCCCTTTTCGGGTGTGACCCGACGCTCAATGATCTTCAAACCGACCTTAAGATCTTTCCCCGGCGGGTCATTCATCTTACCCCTGTCCGCAGGCAAAAGATATTCGGGCGAAGCAACGTCGCTTAATTTGCAAGCCGTCTCAACCACCTCCGCAAGAGCAATGACTCCCGACGTATCCTTTGAGTTTCCCTTTGCCCTCCAAATGAATACGGGATCTCCAATGCTCATCTCCCGCTGGTGCTTGCCTACATTAACCGGGTGGTAGATCATCGGATGATCGGAAACGTACCGAGTGACGTCGTAGTAAGTCATGCTTGCCTGCGCGAGCCAGTGACGAATCTTGGAGGAGTTCATTTCAAAGACTGAATGATTTCATGACGATAAGGGATATCCTAGATGTGTCGCAAAGACAATGAAAGTCCATTTGCTTCGCGTTATTCCTTTCAAAAGGTAAATTCTCCAACAGATTCCAGAAATTACCTCCGCTCGGGCTGGCTGGCTAAATGGCACTGGAGCTTAGACAATCCAGGTAAACACATTCCTCAGAGCCTCATCTTGATCGTCCCCATCGGTACCCCGGTCGGCAAACAATTCCCTTGTCCGCATCCTTATGATGCTCCTCAATGGGAATGAATTCATAAGGATCAAAAGTCTTCGACTGCTCCGATGTACTCGGCCAGGATCGCATGCTCCCTGAGATGAAAAGTTTCGACTAACGGAATATCCCTTGGACGGTGCTTCGGTTGGTTCGGTTCGGGTATTCGGTTTTGAGTCATAATTGATTTCCTCTCTTTGATGGATTTTGAATGATTGGATCCAAGTAGCCTACAGCCTCCGCTCTTGAATCGTCACACAAGGGCCTTTCATATAAGTCATAAATTTCTTCCTGAAATCGGAATGATTTGTTCGACGTAGATTGGAAAAATGCAGTATGCATCAGGCTTGTCTCTTGCTCAGTCCAGGAAAACGAAGCGAAGCGACGAAGATTCGAATCCGTCGCCAACTGGAACTTGGTCTGCTTGGCTGCATCGCCTGCTCCGCCCCATCGATCGGATCGGACAACAGGGTAACTTCCGGCCCAAGGAACGCCGACGCCTGATCATCGTCAACCGCATGATTAGCCTCTTCGGGCTCTGTCTCGTCATTCGACAGGCTCTCCTTCTGATTCTCGGAGCGGACCAAGGGATGCTCAGTATCGCAGGGATCAGTCTCCTACTCTTTTGCGCATCCATTCTTCTGCTCAACGCATGTGGACGTTTTTTCTGGGGAAAGATCCTGCTCTCCTACGGCACCCCCATTCTGATGACCGTATGGCTTCTCTACCTGTATGGGTACGACCCGGCTGACACCTGGATGACCATCACCGGTTTCATGATGATTTCTCTGGTTCTCTTTGGAGTCCGTGAACGAACCTATCTTGCCGGAGCTCTGCTCACCGGAGTCGCTTGCATGCTCGTTCTTGCCCTGCTGCCCCGTTTCATGACCCTGCCCGAAAGGTATCCGGTAGGACCGGAACTAACCTTTATGATCGAATGGTTTTTCAGCCCGGTCATCTTTTGCTTCATGGCGATCGTAGCCCGGATGATTTACCGAAATTCCGTCCTGGCCGAAGCCCGGGCCGATCAGCTCCTGCGCAATGTCCTTCCGGAATCCATTGCCGATCGGCTTAAGGAAGGCGAGCAATACATAGCCGAACGCTACTCGGGAGTGAGCATCATCTTCGTCGATATCGTTGGCTTCACCGAATTGTCTTCCAAGCTCAAGCCAAGTAAGTTGGTATCGATTCTCGACTCGATCTTTCGACAATTTGATTTGATTTGCGAACGATTTGGGGCGGAAAAGATCAAGACCATCGGAGACGGCTACATGGCCGCCACCGGTGTTCCCGAAGCAGATTCTGATCATGCCGCCAACGCCGCCCGCACCGCCCTAGCCTTTTGCGAAAGCCTGGAGAACTCCGGTGAGCGCCTTGGTGTGAACCTGACCATTCGGGTGGGCGTTCACACCGGAACGGTAGTGGCCGGGGTAATTGGAGAAAGGAAATTCATTTACGATCTCTGGGGAGATACCGTCAATGTCGCCAGCCGCATGGAGTCCCATGGAGAAGTGGGACGGGTTCACATATCCAAAGAGCTACGCGATTTGCTCGGCTCCGGGTTTTCCTGCGAGGACCGCGGAGAAATCGAAGTGAAAGGAAAAGGACCAATGCAAACTTTCTTCCTAGTCCAGGAAAACGCTGGCCCCTGACTATAAAAGATCTTCGCTACTTCGACAATTTGTCCGCACTCGGTTTAGGAATTGGTCGTCAATTTTTAGTGGAATCCAAAACGATCCAAATTCCAAGTCACCCGAGTAAAAAAACCGGGGCCCTCGAGGAAAAAATGGTAATCTACAGGGCACGCATGGTCGCCTTTGTGGTACTCTTCGATGTCGAATGTGACGAGCGTGGCTTCCGTGCCAATGTCTGGCGACTCAATATCATTCATCTTCCTGAATACGCCAAACGACTGGCAGAGCATAAAATCTGGCAAGTTGCCTGCACCTGGAATTCGATTCGCTTATTGGACGATCGGATAAACTGCTCACCCGCCGGCTGGACCGTTTGGCCCGAGGACCGCGTCGTTAATTACATTGAAAAGAAATATGTCAACGAAGGAGCTGACTCGGCGTACCTATCCCTTCAAAATTCGGTTACAATCTAAATGAAGAAAAAGGATTAATCTTTTTTTATTGGGGAATAGGTAAAATATTTTACATCATTATGGTGTGCATATTAAAGCGGTAGATCTATTTTGTGGTGCAGGTGGCCTGACTCATGGGCTATTGAAGGCTGGTATAGATGTTATTGCAGGTATCGATATAGATGAAGATTCTCGCTTTCCCTTTGAGGCAAATCATAAAAAGACCAAATTCATCCGTCAGTGTGTTTCAAAAGTAACGGCATCTGAGCTAAGTGCACTTTGGAAAGATGCTGAGGTGCGCCTACTCGCCGGGTGCTGCCCATGCCAGCCTTTTTCCAAGCTAACCAATGGCCAGAAAAAGCACGAGGACTGGGGATTATTAAGCCATTTTACTCGATTGGTAAAATCCACAGAGCCGGAATTGGTTTTGATGGAAAATGTACCTGAGCTTCCTCAAAAAGGTGCCCTACTCTTTAGCAATCTTCTTAAGGTACTGAAATCATTGGGTTATCAATTTGATCATGGGATTGTTAAGTGTGAAGAGCACGGGGTTCCTCAATTTAGAAGGAGATTTGTACTCATTGCATCCAAACTCGGACCAATCAGTATCCCTTCCGGAGACTTCTCAAACGAAAAGAAGCAAAAAACCGTCCGCTCTGCGATTCAAGACCTTCCTTCACTAGAAAGTGGACAGGAACATGCATCCGACCACCTACATGTTGCGGCAAAACTCTCGGACATGAACCTCCGTCGAATCAGGCATACCCCGCACGATGGAGGCAGTCGTAAAGATTGGCCGGATGAACTACTGCCAGATTGTTACAGAAGGGAGAGTGGCTCACGCTACGTTTCGATTTACGGTCGTATGTGGTGGGATCGTCCCGCTCCAACCATCACTACCCTCTGCATGGGTCTGGGTAATGGGCGCTTTGGCCACCCGGAACAAGATCGGGCCATGACTTTGCGGGAAGCCGCCCTACTCCAGAGTTTTCCCAAAAACTACAAGTTTATAAAACCTGGGGAGCCGCTTGTTCGTGGAGCTGTTGGCAGGATGATTGGTAATGCCGTTCCTCCCGCTCTCGGAAAATCTCTCGGCAAGGCGATGGTCAAACACACTGAATCCCTTTTAAGCAAAGTATGATTACTGCAAACATCGAATGCGGCCAATTGGTCGAAGTACGAAAGCGACAATGGGTCGTTACTGAAATCAGTAAATCTGCATTCGGCGGTAGCAATGCCCAGCATTTGGTCACCCTTGTCTCACTCGATGAAGATGCATCCGATGAAACGCTGCAAGTCGTTTGGGAAATTGAGCCTGGTGCCCGTATCCTAGAGTCTGCAGGTTTACCAACGATTAGCGGGTGGGATGAGCACCAGAGAATGGAAGCCTTTCTTGATGCCATCCGCTGGGGTGGTTCCGTAAATGCCGATCGTTCCTTCATTCAGGCCCCTTTCCGTAGTGGTATACAAATCAAGGACTACCAATTGGATCCCCTGGTCCGTGCAATTGATATGGCTCGAGTGAAACTGCTCATTGCTGATGATGTGGGTCTGGGAAAAACGATTGAGGCAGGCCTAGTCATTCAGGAACTGATTTCTCGCCACCGTGCACGCAGTGTTCTTATCGTCTGCCCCGCTTCCCTTCAGGAAAAATGGAAAGTGGAAATGCACTCCCGTTTCGGTCTGGATTTTAAAATCGTTAATACCGAGTTTATCAAACTGTTACGAAGGGAAAGAGGAATCACCGCAAACCCATGGTCCAGTTTCCCTCGCCTCATTGCATCGATGGATTGGATGAAGACCGGGGAAGGATTACGCCTGATGAAGGATTGCCTTCCTCCTCAAGCGAATTACCCCCGCAAGTTTGATGTGCTGGTAGTGGATGAAGCTCATAATGTTTCTCCCTCCGGCTCTCTTAATTACGCAATTCCAAGCCTCCGCACTCAGCTCATTCGCACAATTGCTCCCCATTTCGAGCATCGTCTCTTTTTAAGTGCAACTCCTCACAATGGATTTCAGCAATCCTTCACTGCACTGCTTGAACTACTAGATGACCAAAGTTGCGTGCGTGGTGTCATGCCAGAAGAAAAAGTTCGCAAGCGTCTAATTGTTCGCCGTCTCAAAAGCGATCTCCCGGGCTTTGCTCAACGCGAGCTCCATGCCCTTCAGGTAAACTATTCGGCCGAGGAAAAAAATGCTCACTCCTTGCTCAAGCAATACAGCGATATGCGATCCGGCCAAGGCCTCGGTTCCGCCTTTATTCAAAAACTGTTAAAGAAGAGACTCTTTAGTTCTCCCCGTGCTTTTGCCTCCACCCTGCAAAAACACAAAGATACCATCGAGGGGAAACATAATGCTTCTCCCCGGACTAAGGGCTCCATGAAGGAGCGTATTCTTCGTAAAGCGCTCGAACGGGCGGAAGAAGATTATGCTAGCGACTCCAGGTTCGAACAGGCTATCGAGGATGCCATTGTAGCCGCCACTGAGAATGAAGATTCTCTGACCGTCGATCAGGTACAAATCCTCGATCAGCTTCTTGGCTGGGCCAATCAAAATGCCAATCGCAAGGACTCCAAGGCCGATGCCATTCTTCAATGGCTTGAGCAACATCTCAAGACAAACGGACAAATCAATGAAAACCGGGTCATCCTCTTTACTGAGTATCGTGCCACTCATTCCTGGCTCTTCGAGATTCTTACCTCCAATGGATGGGGAGGTGACTTAATCGAATCTCTCCACGGCGGAACCGACGACAAAGAGCGCGAAAAGATCAAGGCCGCCTTTCAGGCACATCCCGGCAAAGCACCCGTCCGTATTCTTTTAGCCACCGATGCTGCCTCTGAAGGGATCGACCTCCAGAATCATTGTAACTACATGATTCATGTGGAGATACCCTGGAACCCCAATGTGCTGGAGCAGCGCAACGGTAGGATCGACCGCTTTGGACAGAAGCAGGACAAGGTACACATTTGGCACCCTGTCGGTAGTAAGCTCCCACAGGATGCTGTTGGAGAAGAGACCAACCCTGGCGACCTCGACGGCGATCTTGAGTTCCTTCTCATTCTTGCCCGCAAGGTAAACAATCAGCGGGAAGACCTCGGTGCTCTTTCTCCTGTACTGATTAAGCAGGCCGAGGAAGTCATGCTTGGTAACCGCCGCACCCTGGATACAAAATCCGTGGAAGAAAAAGCAGAGGTTGCCCGTCGCTATGTGGCCGCTGAAAAAGAGCTCAAACAAAGGATCGATCGTTTGCATGAACGAGTTCTTCAGACCCGTAAAGACTTTCACATTACCCCCGATCGTATTGAGCGTGCCGTATCCATCGCTCTGGAAATTGCGGAGAAACCAACCCTCAAACCAGTCACACTCTCTGGCCTCAATGGCTCGTCCAATGCTTTTGAGGTTCCCATGCTCACTGGTTCCTGGGAACAAGCCACCGTTGGTTTGATCGACCCACACGACGGTAAACGCCGGCCCATCACCTTTGATCATGAAATTGTTGAAGGTCGAGATGATGTCGTGCTTGCCCATCTCCAGCACAAGCTGGTGCAAATGTGCCTTCGACTGCTTCGTATGGAAGTATGGGCACCCCCTGAAAGTGCCAATCTACACCGAGTTTCCATTCGCATGATTCCATCCTCACTCGCACAGGAACCACAAGTCATCGTTTGGTCCCGCCTCGTGGTTACCGGTGGTACACGCTACCGCTTGCATGAAGAACTTACCTTTGCCGGGGGCGAATTAAAAGCTAGTGGCTTTGCTCGCGAGCGAACCATTGGAAGATTAGAAGAAATGCTTGAGGCCGCCCAGCCTGCCACTCCGGACGACTCCCTCTTTCACCGCTTGCAAAGTGGTTTCCAGGCCAACAAGGATAATGTGATGCAAGCCGTCAATGCCCGCTCTCGTGAACGTTTGCAGTTTTTGATGAATACCCTGGAACGCCGACGGGATAAAGAACTCGATGATGTGGAAAAGCTTCTCGATGAGCTGGAGAAAATGATCAATAAAGAATTGGAAAATTCCAAGAAGCCAGAACAGTTGGACTTCATGGATAAGCTCCAGCCTGATGAGAGAGAGACCCTGCAACGCGACCTCAATGCTTTAAAATCCCGCTTGGATCGTATTCCTGAGGAACGCCAAGAGGAAAAGAAAAACCTCCTTCGCCGTTATGAAGAACCAACCGACCGCACCTTCCCTGTAGCCGTGGAGTTCCTTGTACCCGAACATCTTTTTACCCGCTAGAGACATGCCTGCTACCAACGATCAACATTACGAATGGTTTAACCTCATTGAGATTGCCGGGCCCTTTCTTGCCATCCCTGTTTTACAACAAGTCTTCCCGCAGGGACTTGACGGCTTGGTAACCAACGACCGCCAACGACTTCGCCAAGCTTACGAGGAATGGGTGGAAGTCGTTGAAAACAAGGAATCAGATTTACTTGGCATTCATCGTGAATGGATCCTCATGGTCATGAAGGATGCCCTGGAATATGGGGAAGAACTCAAGGTCGACACCTCCGAGCTTCACGAGCCCTTGGAAATGAGGGCCATTGGAAGGGAGAACAAGCCGGCCATCATCGTTACCGCCTATGCCCCCGGCACCAACCTGCTCAAACCCGTCCCCGGCTCGCTCTCGGTTGAATCTCCTGAGGAGATCATGCGTGCACGGTGCAAGACGGAAGAAGTACGAATCGGTATCGTCACCAATGGGGAGGAATGGATGCTGGTCAATGCCCCAGTGGGCAAGACATCTGGCTATGCCATGTGGCACGCCCGTATCTGGTGGCAGGAACCAGTCACTCTCAAAGCCTTCAGCTCTCTCTTAAATATTCGTCGAGCCTTTGGTCCTCCTGAGGAAACGATGGATCAATTGCTTGAGCGCTCCACCGAATTTCATGAAGAAGTCACCGACACTTTGGGCGAGCAGGTCCGCCATGCCGTGGAAGTTCTTGTGCGGGCCCTTGGCCGTGCCGATCAGGACAGAAATGGAGAACTCCTAAAAGATGTAGATCCCAAACAATTGTACGAGGCTGGGCTCACTGTGATGATGCGCCTGGTCTTCACCCTTTGTGCCGAAGAGCGCGAACTTTTATTACTTGGCGATCCCCTCTACGATCAAAACTACGCCCTCTCCAACCTTCGTGCTCAGCTTCGGGAAGATTCCGATCAGCATGGCCCGGAGGTTCTCGAAAAACGCTTCGATGCATGGTCCCGCTTACTCTCAACTTTTCGTATGATCTACGGGGGTGCCGAGCATGAAGGGCTACGCCTGCCTGCCCTCGGAGGCAGTCTCTTCTATCCCGATCGCTTTCCCTTTCTCGAGGGCCGTGCCCCCGGAACAAACTGGAAAGATGAACCGGCCAACCCTTTGCCCATTGATAATCACACTGTTCTTCTACTTCTCCGCTCCCTTCAGGTACTCCAGCAAAAAGGAGGTGCTCAAATGCTCTCCTACAAAGGGCTAGATGTGGAGCAGATCGGCCATGTCTATGAAGGTCTTTTGGAATACACCGTCGACCGAGTGGACGAGCTCAGTATTGGCTTCTCCGGCTCCAAAACTGTAACCAACCCCATTATTCCCATATCTGAACTTCTGGATTTGGATGAAGCTAAGCTAGCAAAGAAACTAGCAGATGAAACAGGTAAGACCGTATCCGCAATCAAGAATGCTTTGAAAAAGGAGCCCGAGGAGTCCGCCTTACCAGCACTCATTCAAGCCCTTGGTAATGACGAGGAATCCGCACGCAAACTTCTGCCCCTAGCCGGACTGATTCGTAAGGATAGCTGGGGCACCCTCATGGTCTACCCGGCCAATTCGTTTGCCATTGTTCCCGGAGAAGGCAGGCGAGCCACCGGTGCCCACTACACCCCGGCCGAGTTCGCCCGGGACATCGTGGAGAAAACTTTAACACCCGTCATTTACGAAGGCCCCGCCGAGGGCTGGCCTGAGGAACAATGGAAGCTCCGCTCCTCCGCCGAACTTCTCGACCTCAAGGTTTGCGACCCTGCGATGGGTTCAGCCGCCTTCCTCGTAGCCACCTGCAGATACCTCAGCGAAAAACTTATAAACGCGTGGAAGACTGAGGAAGATTCTGGCAAGGAAATAAATGTGGACGGACTGGCTCTTGAGCCCGGATCCGGTGCCGAGCTCATGCCCAAGGAATTAGATGATCGCTTGCTCGTTGCACGTCGCCTCATCGCAGAGCGTTGCATCTATGGTGTGGACATGAACCCTATGGCGGTCGAGCTTGCCAAGCTCTCTATTTGGTTAGTGACCCTACAGAAAGGCCGGCCTTTCGGGTTTCTCGATCACAACCTGCGCAGCGGAGACGCCTTGCTCGGGTTGCATGACCTGAGGCAATTGACCACACTTTCCATGCATCCCAAAGAAGATGAGCAAGCCCTCTATGCGGCAGACGAGATTCGAGAGGTCGTTCGCTCTGCCGTTGAGTTACGCAAGCAACTTCGCGAGATTACCATTCGGGATGTTCACGACGTCGAGAAGATGGCCGAGCTAAATACCGAGGCAAAGAGTAAGCTCGTCCCTGTTGAACTCCTATCTGATGCCATGATTGGAGAAGCCTTGATTTGTGGAGGAAAGGAAAAGAAACTCAAGGAATCCTTGGATCAATTATCTACCCGGGCAGATGGCATCCTTCGCTTGAATGAGGATGCGGCAGAAGAGATCAAGACTCAGACTATGATCAACCTCTCGATCGATCAATTGCCAGGGAAGGCTCCCCGAAAACCATTTCATTGGGCATTGGAGTTTCCGGAGGTTTTTGAAAATGGTGGGTTTAATGGCTTTGTGGGGAATCCGCCTTATCAGGGAGGAAAAAGAGTTTCAGAAATATTAGGGAGTCGATATAACGATTTGCTAGTCTATACGAACCCTGATTCTAAAAAAAATGCTGACCTAGCCGCACATTTTTTCAGGAAAGCTTTTAAGTTAACTTCTAGTAATGGTTGTGATGGCTTTGTGACAACTAATACAATTAGCCAGGGAGATACCAGACAATCAGGTCTTACATGGATCTGCATTAACTCTGGCACAATTTACAGAGCTCAAAAGAGGATTAACTGGCCTGGAAAGGCTGCTGTTATTGTCAGCTTAGTATTTGTTTATAAAGGCCGTTACAGGGGAGAAAAAACCATAGGTATAAGAAAGGTAAAAAACATTACAGCATTCTTGTTTCATACTGGCGGAAGCGAAAGTCCAGAGTCCCTAGAGGCAAATAACTCAAAAAGCTTTCAAGGTGTCATCCCTCTTAGTAAAGGATTTGTTTTTAACGACAAAGACAAGAAAAACGAATCTACACCTGTAAGTGAGATGGAAAGGCTAGTTCAATCCGATCCAAAAAATAAGGAAAGGATTTTCCCATTTATTGGTTATGCAGAAGTAGCAAACCATCCAAAACACAATCATTCCAGATACATTATCAACTTTGAAGAAATGAACGAAAATGTCGCTCGTCAATGGCCTGATCTCATGAAGATTATTGAGGAAAAAGTTAAGCCTGAGAGAATTAAAAAAGATGGCGATAAGTATCCTAGAATGGTCTATGAGTGGTGGAAATATTGGAATCCAAGACCTGCTCTTTATTCAGCGTTAAGAAATTTGAATAGAGTACTGGTTGCAGGTGCCCAAGCATCAGCACACTTCACTTTTGCTTTTCTTGACAGCAAAATGATTTTCTCAAGTAATCTAACGATAATTGCAGCCGAAACTTATTCAAGTTTTGCTACTATTCAGTCAAGTGTACATGAAGTTTGGTCTCGTTTTTTCATGACGACACTTAAAGATGACCTTGTATATACACCTACTACTTGCTTTGAAAACTTTCCTTTTTTAGAAAACTGGCAGAATGAGCCCACCCTTGAGGTAGTAGGCAAAACCTACTACGAGTTTCGAGCTGACCTGATGGTCCGAAACGACGAAGGGTTAACCAAGACTTACAATCGTTTTCATGACCCTGAGGAAACACACCCCGACATTCTTAAGCTTCGCGAACTCCACGCCGCCATGGACCGAGCGGTGCTTGATGCCTATGGTTGGACAGACATTTCAACCGATTGCGAGTTCATCGCCGATTACGAGGTAGAAGAAGGAAAGAAGGTACCCTGGCGTTACCGCTGGCCCGAGGAAGTGCATGACGAAGTCCTCGCCCGCCTGCTTGAGCTCAACCAAAAACGCTACGAAGAAGAAGTCGCCCAAGGTCTGCACGACAAAAAGAAACCAAAAGCCAAAGCGGAAAAATCTTCCCAAGGCCAAACCGAACTTTTCTAAACTTTATAATCTATGGCACTATTTGAAATTCCATCAAATCCAGATTTGGATTTCTCCCTTGCTTCAAAAAAATGGAAAGAGACAGTAACGGGAGTTGAAACTCCCGATGAAGTTGAAATTCGAGTAAATGCTACCAGTTTCGTAAAAGTCGATGGATTGGCTTTTCTGACTGCACATTGTTTAGACCTAAAGAACAAAGGTACCCAATTTAAAATCAGCGGAGATTACGGTAGAATCAACTACCTTCAGCGAATGGGCTTTCATCGAATACTTGGCTTGGATGAACAGAATTTGGCTACCAACCCAGAAATCGGGAGGTTTATACCAATCAGCCTAATCCAAGACGGTGACGATGTAGCCAAGACGGTAAACTTGATTTGCGAGCTGGTCATTCGGCAGTTCAGGGACGGTGATAAATTTGTACCGGCCATGGAATGGGCAGTGAACGAATTGATCGACAACATTGTTATCCATGCGGAATCCCCCGTCCCCGGAGTGGTGTGTGCTCAATCTTACCCTCGGCTCAATCGATTGAGCGTTGCCATATGCGATATGGGCCGAGGTATAAGGGGCTCATTGGCAACAACTCGTGAGATTGAATCTGACGCTCAGGCACTGGAACAGGCATTGAAGCGAGGAGTAACTCGTGACCCTGAGGTAGGACAAGGCAATGGAATGGCAGGGTCGCTTGAGATCTGCAGGGCAAACGAAGGAACCCTGTCCTTGTGGAGTGGTGGAGCCATGTTTAATATGGTTGATGGTCAGAATAATTCCACCCGCAACATAGAAGAAGTTCAAGGAACTGGACTATGCCTGGAGATGAAAACCGATAATCCGGTGAACTTGAGGGATACCTGGATTGCAGGTGGAAATTGGAGCTATATTGATGCATCCGCACAGGACTTGGAGGAACAGGGAGGAATGAATATTGCCGCTGAATGTGCTAATACGGGTAGCCGCCCCCCTGCGAAATACTTGAGAAGAAAGATTGAAGCGGTCCTTCCTGAAATGGAGGCACCGCTAGTTATGGACTTTTCCGAAGTTAATTCAGCTTCAAGCAGTTTTTTAGATGAACTTCTTGGGAGACTGTCAGTTAAATTTGGGACCGATGTATTTAAAGAGAAAATAAAGCTAAATGGCATGACTGAAACTGTTCGCAGAATTGCCAATGTGGTAATCGCACAACGGGCGGGAGAAATCGAGATGGAGGAGGAAATAAACAATGAAAATACCTCAGAGCAGTCAGTTGAGATAAAAAGCACTCCAAACGCATGGCTTGTAAAAACTGAGTGGGAAAACCCCACTGATTGGTTCTCACTGGATCTACCCTATGCCGGATCACTCTTTAGTGCCATCAGTGCGTTAAGGGAAGACATTCTTATTCTTCTTAATAAAAATTTAGAAATTATAGGGTTTGGCAGGCTCTACAGAAAAAGAGCCGGAAATGAAAATACAGGTTTTTACTTCGATCGGATTGAACGATTGGAAAATAATAAACCTGTCTTAGAAGCTGGGTTTTCAAAGGTTGAAGAAAAAGGCATCACTTCTCGAGTAGCCTGGCCGGATTTCCAGAATGCATACAAGGCAACCACAGGAAAGGATTACACCGGGCTCCCCATGCTGGATGAAAAATCTGTAGCTAGCCAAAACTATGCACGTAGACTGGTAAAGCTGGCCGCAATGGATGACTTGCTCGGCCCGGCCTGTGGCCCCGAAGAGGAGATTGTGGGCATGAGTGTGCGCGATCGCTACCTGGTTGGGAAACTGGCCCCAAGAAAGGATGGAGGAGCCGAGGAAAACATCGAAGGCCTGCAGGGTGCAGGCGCTCCGGACGAGGAGGAAACCGAAGAGGAGCCGGAGGATTTGCAGCCCTTTGAAAAAGTAAATGATGCGAACAGGCAGACATTGCCCGGACAGGAATTTGGAGCAACCTCGGGAAAAGCTTATGAACCAGATGATGATGACAGCAGCCAGATAGATGCGGCAAAAAATCAATCTTTCGTCCCCTCATCCGTGGGCATGACGGTATGTGTTGATGCAACGGTCAATGAATTGCAAATTGAGGCGACTTGGGGAAGGTACACCAAGCAGGCAAGTGAGACGGAGACCAAAGAAGATGGCACACCCTTGCGGGCATGGAAAAGAAGATCTGCTGGTGGAATAATATCCGTGGAGTTGAAACCCGGATGGATCAAACCTGTAGCGATAGATGGCCTTTGTCCCAATGTATGTATACAGGGAGTAATCCGTGAGGATGTGGATGGAAAATACCGCATGATCACTATCTTCCTGGTGAACAATCAGGTGCTACCCAAGGAAAACCAGGATGAGGCTTGGCTCTTCCAGCCGGAGATCATTGTACGGGACAAAGATGGTGGGGCTATCTTTTGTAAACGTCCAATACAGACGGATGCATCGGTCGATGAGATCGAAAGGGAGACTTTGGAAATGATCTATCGCAAGCAGGTGGAGTTTGCCGTTGGCCACACAATTTCTGTTCATGCCTCCCCTACCGAAGAGGATCGTGAAAGAGCAACCGAGGTACGAACAGTGGTTGTACCTGAATACGAGGTACCCACAACTGAGACACCTGGTCTAAACACCGAGGACAGGCCGGAAATGCAACGCATGGTAAAGGAGGGATTCCTGGATATGCGCCAGCTTGCATCCATGAACAAGGAGCAATTAAAGCAAGCACTCTCGGTCCTCACCGATGATTATGAAAATTGGATTGCAGAACAGGAAGCCCGTGTAGGCACAGAGGTAGTCGGACATAATCGGGCTGCTGGAGTAGCCATAGACAGGTGCAGAAAAGTACTAAGCCGATTGAGGGAAGGGATAGACCTACTTGAAAATGATCCCATTGCACTGCAGGCCTTTCAATTTGCCAACCGGTCCATGGCAGACCAACGCGTGCGTGGTATGTTTGCCATGGAAACACGCAGGGGGACAAATAAAACATTTGATGATGTAAACATCCGAAAGAACCATTCGTGGAGACCCTTCCAGCTGGCGTTCATTCTTTTGTCCATTCCATCATTGGCAGACCCTAAGCATAAGGACAGAACCGAACCATTAGATGCTTATGCTGACTTGCTGTGGTTCCCCACAGGTGGTGGTAAAACGGAAGCATACCTGGGCGTAGCAGCATTTACCATGGGGATTCGTAGATTGCAGGGAAATCTTGGTGGCTACGATGCATCCAGGGGCTTGTCGGTCATCATGCGTTATACCCTTCGTCTGCTAACCCTCCAGCAATTCCAACGGGCATCGACTTTGATCTGTGCTATGGAAGTCATTCGAAGAAATGAGGAGGATACCTGGGGCAAGGAGCCTTTTACAATTGGCTTGTGGGTGGGTGGATCCGTTACCCCAAACAAGACAGAGCAATCGGAAAACTACATCAATGCAGTAAGGAACGGACAGAGAACTTATGGTTCTTCTCCCTGCCAGATCAACAGTTGCCCATGGTGTGGTAGCGAGGTCTTGGAAAAAAGAGATGTTAAGGTAAGCAAATACAACGGAGGATATGGAAGAACAATGATCTTCTGTGGTGACAAATTGAGCAGGTGCGAGTTTACCGAACGCAACTCTCCCAATCTGGGTATACCGATGAAAGTCGTCGATGAAGAGATGTACCGCAAGCCACCAAGTATGATGATTGCGACGGTGGATAAGTTTGCTCAGATGGCGTGGAATGATGCCATCCGGAATCTTTTTGGAATAGCCTCTCATGAATGCAGCAGGCACGGATTGACCTGGCCTGATTGTGAGTGCAAGCAAAGCCACAGATCTCAAAATGGATTACCTCCTGCCAGCACTCAGTCGATTATTCCTATTCGTCCGCCTGATCTGATTATTCAGGATGAGTTTCACCTGATCAGTGGCCCACTTGGAACCATGGTTGGATTGTACGAAACGGCTGTGGACGAACTTTCCACTTGGTCATTTGATGAATTATCTGTCCGACCAAAGATCATCGCTTCCACGGCAACGGTTCGCAAGGCACAGGACCAGGTGAAGAATGTGTTCATGCGCAAGGTATCAATCTTTCCACCCAATGGTTTGGATGTGGAGGATAATTTCTTTTCTGTACAGAGATCGATTAAGGATAAGCCAGGCAGACAGTATCTTGGTGTTTGCTCACCAGGAAGTGCAAGACCCGCCGTACTCATCAGACTCTATACAGCCCTACTGACTGCCTCCCAGGATGTTTTCCGCAAGTTCGGAAAATTGGCAGATCCATGGATGACATCCGTTGGGTACTTCAACTCCTTGCGAGAGCTAGGGGGCATGAAAAGACTCGCAGAGGATGATGTGCAGACGCGTTCCTTCCGCGTGGAGATGGGCCATGTTAGACGGCCCGGTTTAAAACAAAGAAAAGTGAGCGTGGTCGAGGAATTAACCTCCCGGGTATCCAGTGCGTCGATTCCCAAAAAACTCGACACTTTGGAAGTTCAATTTCGGGCGGATTACGACACAAATGGAGATATTTATGTTTCTCAATGGGATAAGGAAGAAACCCGTGCAATCGATATCGTACTGGCTACCAATATGCTTTCTGTGGGAGTGGATGTGAACCGGTTAGGTCTGATGTTGGTAAACGGACAGCCAAAGAATACCGCAGAATACATTCAGGCAACCAGCCGGGTCGGACGGTCATTCCCTGGGCTCGTGTTCACTTCATTAACTTGGGCTCGCCCCAGAGACTTGTCTCATTACGAGACTTTTGAACATTACCACAGTGCTTTCTACAAGCATGTGGAAGCACAATCTGTAACCCCATTTACGCCTAGAGCAATGGACAGAGGATTGACCGGTGGTATGGTAAGTATGGCCAGACTGAAGAAAAACCAACTGGCTCCAAACTTGGGTGCCGAAAACCTTAATTCCGTAACAGATCCGACTGTGGATGAAGTAACCAACTCATTTGGAGATCGTGCTCACAAAGTGACGGATAAAAATGAAATTTCCAATCTTGCCAAAGATATGGCTCGGGAAAGATTTGATGAATGGGTAAGAAGAGTTACCTCACGGCAGGGGCATCTTGCCTACAAAGCAAAGAAACAATCAGATAACACCGTTAGTTTGCTGGACCAACCGGGTTCTAAAACATGGGATAATTTTACCGTTCCAACATCGATGCGTGAAGTTGAACCTGGAGTAAGATTGGTAATGCAAGACAGGACGCAAAATCGAGAACCTAGCTGGACTCATCCAGTTCCCAAAAAGAAGGATAACGAAGAAACGGAGGACGCATCATGAGCACAGTTGTTGGAGATGTACGCCCAAGCCAACTGCTTTGGACTTTCGGACCAGGTGCGTTGATTGATCTACCCAATATCTCCGTCCTAACGATGGGAACGGATAAATGGGATCCTTCTAGGTGCAAACCTTTGCAGGAAGCCAGACTACTGGCAGAAGTCCAATCGGTACTGGGTGATCAGGTTAAACGACTTTTAAAGCCACCCGTAGTGGAAGATGACAAGGTTGATCCTTTTTCTGCTGAGGCAAAGATTGGGGTCCCCGTATATCCGTTCCCCAGATGGCTACGTTGCGTTCGCTGCGGTCTTTTAGGTTCCTACGACAGTGGGCTCTTCAAATTAAAGGGTGCGGACAATCCTCATAGACGTGACCAAATTCATTTCATCCATGAAAATTGTAAGCATCGGGGAAATTCAGATGCGGTGGCTGCCCGTTTTCTTGTGGCTTGCAGAAATGGACATTTGGATGATTTCCCCTGGCATTGGTATGTGCATGGTGGGCCATCCACATGTACGGGTACATTAAGATTTTTTGAAAGGGGAGCTTCTCTTCAGACTGAAAACCTTTGGGTAAAATGCGAAGGCTGTGGAAAAGGAAGATCTCTTGTTAATGCCTTTGGAGAGAACGCAGAGAAATATCTTCCACGATGCAGGGGAAGAAACCCGCATCTTGATTCGTACGAAGAATGTACTGAAAACTGCAGAACAGTATTGCTTGGTGCATCAAACGGGTGGTTCCCCATACAGCGTTCTGTCTTAGCTATTCCTCTGCAGGGAGATACTTTGTCTCAAATCATTGATGATGGTTGGGGTAGTCTCAATATGATCACACAAGCAGAACAAGTTGAGCTCGTGGTTAATGTTTTAAAGAGCACAAATGCCCTTCCTGGAATAGAACGATTCACAAATGATGAAATTTGGGCAGGCATTGAAAAAAAGAGATCTGGCAACAATCGTGCAAATGTTCATTTCAGCGATTTAAAAAGCCCGGAGTGGGAAGTACTCACAAAGCCAGATGCACCCGCTGATCTACCCCATTTCCTAAGTGAAAAAACGGATGTGCCCCAAAGGTATTCATCCGTCGTTGAGGAAGTACTTTTGCTTAAAAGATTACGGGAAGTGAATGCACTTATCGGATTCACCCGTGTGGAAGCACCCGAGGAAACCTTGGACCCCGACGAACGCGCACCGATGGCAGCACTTAGCAATGGCCAGCCAGATTGGGTACCCGCAAATGAAGTTCACGGAGAGGGAATATTCATAAAATTCAATGAGAGCGTCTTGGCACAGTGGGAGAACTTAGTTCCGGTAAAAGAAAGAGAAGAACTTCTTGTGGCTGGATACAAAGGCTGGAGGGATGCGAGAAAACTAGATCCAGAAAAAGGATTTCCCGGTGTACGCTTTGCTATGCTTCATACCCTATCACATCTCTTGATCCGTGAAATGGCACTGGAATGTGGTTACAACGCCGCAAGTATACGCGAACGCATTTACTCCACTAATGACACACTAGCTATGGCTGGGATTCTTTTATATACAGCAGCGGCTGACTCAGATGGCACACTGGGTGGACTAGTTGAACTCGGTAAAAAGGAGAACCTTGAAAATATTTTAAGTAAGGCACTTGAGCGGGCCACGATCTGCTCTTCTGATCCACTTTGCTTCGAACACGATCCTGCCAAGGATAGATCCCTTCATTCAGCAGCTTGCCATGCATGTAGCTTTGTTGGCGAAACCTCCTGTGAAATTGGAAACCGTTTTCTTGACCGCTCACTCTTGGTTAAGACCTTCGGCTCCGAAGATGCTGCATTCTTCAAGGATTTTTAATGTCTGAGTTTTGGCAAAAGCTTGTTCAGGCGACAGAGAGCTTGCACCCAGATAAGCTCAAGGTTCTTTCTGAAAACATTGGACGCTTAGATTCCTGTCGCGGATTTCCTACTATTGTTGAGGATTTTGGTAATCGAGAACTGCGAGCCCTGGAGGCTGCATGGTTTGAAAATCCAAATATTACCCCAGCAGAAATTTCTTCGGCTATTTTGGTTTCTGCAATCACCAAAGAAACTAAAAACAAAGAAAGTGTTGAACTGGTTTGGACAGGTCCAGATACAACTCTCGTACCCTCTCGAGACACTAGACAGGTAATTGAGCAGGTTATTGGCTCGGCCCAAAAATCTCTTTTTTTGGTAAGCTATGTACTGTATCGAGTAGATGGAGTTTTGGATTCTCTTGCAGAAGCTATATCTCGTGGAATTGAGGTATCCGTATTGCTTGAATCTCCTGAAAGCTCTGGCGGCAATGTATCACAGGATGGCCTTTCCGAACTAAAGCGAGCAGTCCCTCAGGCAAAGCTCTATGTATGGAATCCTTCAGATCGCGAAGTCAGAGCATCCGTACATGCAAAATGCGTGGTAGCTGACGATACTCTCGCTTTCATTACCAGTGCAAACCTCACCTCTGCAGCTTTAGATAGGAACATGGAACTGGGAGTCCTGTTTCGGGAAGGACCCACTCCAAAGACGCTTCGTGCCCACTTGGACGCTCTGGTTACGACTCAAATCGTCACCCCTTGGCGTTAAACTTCATTAACCTGTTGCCGGTTCAGTTGATACCATATTTCGTCGAGGTCAGGCATGGGGACTTAAAAAAATTCAAGTTGTAATAGTCATGTAATTGCCTGTAAATACAAATAGTCAATACCTATTACCCCTCTTCCAAACCCCAGTTAAAAGTAATGCTCATTGATGTGAAGGCCACCCGCCGTATCGCACATTGAAATGATTATTTATGAACAAAAACGCTTATTCGAATTATGTTCTTGCAAACAACAAGGACCAAAGTGGTAAAGCCAGTTCCTATATAAGAGCATTGGATCTACTTTGCTCAATGCTAGAAAAGGAACCTTTGGGGTTTTCGGATTGCGTAAAGATCTGGGATGTGGATTCAGCAACAAGAATCAATGAGCTTTACCAAATTGCCAACAAGCAAACTAATTTGGGTGATAAGAGCGATTGGTTACTACCTGAGCTTCCCAGTAGTTATCTACTCAAAGGCCACTGTAGAGCTGCATTGAAGAGCTATCAGGAATTTCTTGAGTTAAAGAATGGAGAATTCACTTGGGTACCCATTCATTCCGAATTGGCCGAAAAACTTGGAGAATACAAGGACCGTAGCGGAGAACTTGTGGAAATCTTAAGTAGGATGAAGGAAAAAGGTCTTCCCGTCATCCCGCTGGATGACGGGAAAGACGAACCGGTTTTCAAGTACTTGGAAGAGCTGGATCCGTTTACGTTCTATTCGAATTTCAACCGCGGCGTGACGGAAGAAAGCCGGAAGGGAATGTGGAGAATGGTGAAAGATGAGTTGAATCTGTCATCCGAAATACCAACGAATTTCAACGGTTTGCCCACTTACAACATGCAAAACGCAAGGCTCTTCTGGCATGCTCCGGACAGAGACGAAGATCACATCCCCTTACTTTGGGAATTTTTCGCACATGTTTTGACGACTACCCCGGAAGAGCTTGATCTCGACATGATGGATCGCTGCTTGGAAAAATCGGGGGTCGGACTTGCCAACCTGACCATTGGGATGTACTGGATTCGACCCAAGACCTTTGTGTCGGCGGACCGGAAGAATCGTGAAAAAGCTTCCAAACTTGGAATATCGAGTGCCGTTGAAACTGCTTCCGACTACCAGGCCTGGTTGATCACCCTTTTGGAGAAGTTGGAGGGTAAGACTATGGCTTTCTCGGCCGATGCGCATCTTGAAGCAATCGGTTCAAAGGTAGTCGAGCAAGATATTGATCCCGGCGTTCCCTGGAAAAACATGGCTGAAAAATATCACTACGACAAAGCTTACAGAAACCAAGCGGTCGAAATGCTCAGTCAGAAACTGAATACGACCCTACATTGCAAAGCCAAGAGCAGAAGCGTTACCGATGAATCCGGAAACTTGAGAGCGGCTTGCATGACTTCCCTTGAAGAACCTTACAAACTTTGGTGTCCCTTGAAGCTAGAAACGGAGCTTATTGAAAATGGTCATGACAATTATATCGTTTTGGTCGTCGGACATCCGGCAACCGTCATCGCAGTTCCGATCAAGGAAGCCATACACTGGCTAGACAAGATAAGAGTCAATGAGGATCACCGTTGCCATTTGGTTAAGTCTAAAGGGGAGCAGTTTTCGCTCAAAACTAGAGAGGCAGAGGAATTTCCGCTCTCTAAGTTCGTGATTGGGACATGCGCCCTTCCGCAAATTGTCCAAGAAAGCTCCAAGGGGGGACTGGGACATCCGTTCGACAAAACTTTCGATAACCCTGAGCATGCGTACAAGGTGCTCGATTTGTTCAGAAAATCAATTCTTCTTTTGCAAGATGACGAAAAACAAAGACAAAACCAACTCGCTCTGAGCTTTAGAACCAAAAGAGCGGGAAACTGGATAACCCTCAACTTTGGGCACTGGGCTGTTCTTCGCTTTCAATACAATAAAGGTTGGAGAATAACCTTACCCACTCCATTTGCAGAGGAACTAACCGGCAATCAACTTGAAAGTTTCTCCAGCGACATAGACGGCGTAATGTATTCCTTCTGCTCATTCGAAGAACAGGATTTCGACTTGAGAGAAGTACTCAAGGAGTACGAGAAAACGGTTACGAAAATTGCCGAGAAATATTCAGATTGGCAAGGCACGCCATACAGCCGCACACACCATTCTCTTCTGTACGAGGCTACGATTTCACGGGAGAAAAGAGCAGATATCCTAAGAAAGGGGTTTTCTGGAGAAACCAATCTCGGGCAGGCAAGCAAAACCCTTTGGCTACTGGCTCCTGGCGAAGGAGCAAAAAAATGGGAGACCTATCAATCGGAAGGCATTGCCTCAATTGGCTGGAATGCTAGCGGAGACATGGAAAACCTTGGTGACAAGAAAAGCATTCGCGAGGCATTGGACAATAATGACCCTGTCAATTGCTCCGACCAAGTAGTCAAAATGCTCCACGACTTCGGCAAGGTAATGGAATCGGGTGATTTGATTTTCGCAAAGGACGGAAGGAAAGCAGTAGTCGGTTGGGGAGTTGTCTCGTCAGATTACAGACTCGATACAAAAGTTGACGCGAAGAACAGTGATCCACACCACCACATTCGTGATGTTGACTGGAAGTCAAATGAACGCTGGGATTTGCCCGAGGGCACCAAACTCCTTCCAGAAAAAAGCCTGACAGGCTACAATGAGGGAGAAGAAGTTTACAACCTTTTAATCGAAAAATACCTAAGGGAAGAAAATGCGGAGATTGTCGAACTTCCGGGCTACTCTAAGGAGGAAGCCCTGAAGGAACTTTTCCTAGGCGAGGACAAGTTCGACAAGATCATCCAAACTTTGCACAGGAAGAAAAACCTCGTGCTTCAAGGGGCACCGGGTACGGGCAAGACTTTTATTGCCAAGCGGGTTGCGTTCACCCTGATGGGGGTAAGAGACGATTCCCGAGCACGGATGATCCAGTTCCACCAAAGCTCAAGCTACGAGGACTTCATCCAGGGATTCCGGCCGAATGCGGATGGCCAGTTCGTCCTGCGCGACGGGGTATTCCATCAATTCTGCCAACTGGCCAAGGGAAGTCCGGACGATGATTTCGTCTTTATCATCGACGAGATCAACCGGGGGAATTTGTCCAAGGTATTCGGTGAATTAATGATGTTGATCGAGCCGGACAAGCGCGACCCGAAGTATGCCATGCAGTTGAGCTACTCCGAGGGCGAAAACGAGCCGTTTTACGTTCCGGAAAACTTGTATATGATAGGAACGATGAATACGGCGGACCGTTCGCTTTCGCTAGTCGACTACGCCTTGCGTCGAAGGTTTGCCTTTCTTGAGATGGAACCGAGTTTCCAATCACCCGTATTCAAGGAAACCTTGTCCAAGCGTGGGGTTTCATCCGACATGATAAAAAGGATCAGGACAATGATGAGCGAGCTCAACAAAAAGATCGAGGAGGACGCAATGAACCTGGGCAAGGGGTTTCGGGTCGGTCATAGCTTCTTCGTTCCAATGTCTAAAGTTTTGGATGAAAAGGAATGGTTCAATGGTATCATCGAGTTCGAAATTCTTCCCCTGATCGAGGAGTATTGGATGGATGATCCTTCCGGGCTTACCGAAGCGCGTGCAATTCTCGGACTCGAATCCTGAAGATATGGAACGGGCCATCCCGATAGAGAACCTCTATTATTTGCTTTGCTATTCGTATGATCAATTGCCCGAGAGGGATCTGACTAACATTGATGCAGAGAACTGTCCGGACTCCCTCAACCTTCTGGCCCTCGCCCTGACCCGATCGATACGCAGCCTGGCGAAAAAAGGCCTCGAAAGGCAATACTTGGAAAAAACAGAGGAAACACCGAGGCTCCAAGGGCGGGTGCTCGTTCATGAAAGCCGTAGAAGGTTAATAGACCGGCAAGGGAGGATGCTTTGCATCTTCGATGAATTGAGCGTCGATTGTCCTTCAAACCGGATTCTTCGGGGCACCTGCGATTTGCTTGTAAGAGCCGCCGGACTGAGCTCCCAAGTCAGAAAGGAAGTGCGTACGGCCAGAAAAATGCTCCTGGCCGTGCGTCCCGTACGGGTGACCGAATCGATGTGCGCGAGAATAAGAATACACAGGAACAACAGGCGCTATCGAATGCCGATCGGAATTTGCAGGCTCATCATCAGGGTTGTTATGCCAAACGAAAAAACGGGCCGCTTCGAATTTTACGATCCATTGATGGAGGAGATGCCCGCCTTGTTCGAAAACTTCGTGCGCAATTTCGCAAAGATTCATCTTCCGCAATTCAAGGTTAGTGCGATGAATATTCCGTGGGATGGCGAATTCGATGAGGATACCAAGGCCTTTATCCCGATCATGAGAACAGACATTACACTAGCTTCGAAAGAGTCTAAGAAAATTCTAGACTGCAAGTTCTACAAGAACGCGCTCTCCAACCGTTATGACAGGGAGAAAGTGCACTCCGGACATCTCTACCAGTTAACGGCCTACCTACGTAACGCATCCATCGAACCGGGATGGGAAAACGTTACTGGTCAACTGCTCTACCCTGCCGTTCAGCACAACTTGGACTTGAAATTCATACTCAACTCTTTTTCCATTTGTGTTTCCAGCATCGATTTGGACCAGCATTGGGAAAAGATCGAGGAGCAACTGCTCAGCGTCTTGAGCTCTTGATCCAAAAAGAGAGATAATCAAAGAATTCAGGTTAACGATTCGGTCGGCTCAAAGTTCGCCAAGGGCGATAGCGGTATTTAAAGAAGACTGGCCTCTCGCCAAGCGAGGCTTGCTTCGGCTGGATGGAACATGGACTCGTCCGATGGTATAACCCGTTGGCCATTCAAATTCACGAAGTCCTTAAGGTCGGGTATTCTTGAATTAAGACGACTGGAAACCTTCCAACGCATATCGGGGCACGGAGCAATCCAGTTACGATCCATCGCACAATGATGGTTCTTGCAGAGGGCAAGTCCATTCGATGGATTATCGTTTTGACTTTCCGAAAAAGGGATGAGGTGGGCTGCATCAACCATGGCAATGTTATCGACCATGACGCGTAGACCGCTGGCACAGCAGCGATAGTCATAAATTCTAGTTACGATTTTACGGAATGCCCCCATGCGGGCCGGTGGTTCCTAAGTTGGGGTTTCATCCTCCTCTTCATCGCCAGAGCCTGATGTGGCATCTGAGTAGCCAAGGCTTGTGGCATGGTCGGGAAAGTACCGGCAAACCAAAGCTTGCCGGATTTTCATTCTCTTTTCTGAATCATCTAACTTTTCTAAATCCAAGCATCCCTTTTCATTCACCCTAATTCTTATTACAGACGATCCGGTTATTTCCCGTGCTGTTGCGAAATCTTGAACTGCAGCATGCTCAACCGTAGAAGTTACTAGTTTCTTTCTTGGCTCATCATAGAGTGATCCATCAATCACTGAATTAATTGATTCTGTTCCACCGCTGGTAAAAATAATTTCATTCGCAGAACAATTAATCAGTGAAGCTACACTAGCCCTTGTTTTCTCCAGTAAAATTAAGCCTCAAACCTTTCCAATTCCCGCTGAAGTTTCCGGTCTACCTGAGAAAGATAAGCAGAAATATTTCAATAGGTTATCAGTTGCTTTTGGACTTGCAAATGACCCCTTAAATCTTCCTGAAATCAGGACAAAAGTTATGGAAATCAAGCACGAGGGGAGGCAAGAAAATCCACCAAAAAAAGAAGTAAGAGACAAGTTTCAAAACCAAGAAAAAACGGCCTTAAGATGTGCAGATCTTGTAATAGTACTCCTCCTATACCAGGTTCGGATGTATGCTATTCCTGTTCAGGCTAAATCGAAAACAACTATATAAATATTTTTTTGCATAAAAATCAAATTGTCTATCATTAAGATTGGATTGATTACAAAACATAGTTTTGTGCTTTGAAACCAATGCCATTTAGTTAAATCAGCAACTTTCCACCACCACTAGGTGCAGCGAGTCCAAGCGAAAGCGAGTTTCGGCGAGGGCTTCTTCAATTTCCGCTAGGTGGATTTGTAAGTTTTTAATGTCCGATTGGTCAACCGATGGGTTGAGACGGGCGAGGTTTTGTAAGCGGGAGATCTCGGAGTGGAGCTCCTGCTCGACCGCGATGCTGGATTCATCAACGAGTCCCTGCTTCAATTCGAACATATGGCCCTCAGCGGATCGGAGCATTTTTTTTACGAGGCGCTTAATCCTCGCATTTCCCAGGATATCGTCGGTGTCCGGTGTGGGGTTGATCTTTCCGGCAGAAAAATCGGGAGCGGATACGATCTCTCCGGTATGATCAAGCCAGAGAGTGGTGGGGGTGATGGGCAGGTAGCGATCAACGTGTAAATGGCGGGGAGCCACACATTCAACCAGGTAGGTGACTTGCAGGAAAATACCGGGGGCTTCGGTGCCCTGGTAGACGGAGAGTACGGCGTTGCCTTTTTCGCTGCTGATAAGGGAATCGAGCGAGTTGCGAAGGAGTGGATGATCCGGAGTAAAAAATTGGATATCGTCCCGGTTGAGGGCATCGGTGCGGTCGAAGGTAGCCATCATGCCTTTGGGGTCAAGCCCAGGCAGGCTGTCCATCTGCCCGTACTCTGGCTTGAACAAATAGCGGCGGTCGCCCAGGTCTTCCACGCGTAGGCCAACATATTCCATGAGGTCGGTGGCAAAGGTCTCAAATTCGGAGTCGGTATCGCATGCCTGGATTTGTTCGCGAAGCACTTCGCTCTGGCCGGGTTTATTGGAATTGCGGGCAAGCAGCCGAAGGTAGCCATTTTCCAGTTGTTCGCCCAAATCTTTGCGGGCATCGGAAACATCCGAGACCAGAGCCTCGAGAGTATCCGTATCAAATTTCTCTGATAATCTGGTGAGCTTTTCCCCAAATTGATGGGCGAGAATGAGAGAGGTGGGCACAGGCTGATTAAAAATTCCTACTCCCTGGTGGTAAAAGTGCACCCATACTTCTTCAGAGGTTCCGGGAATGTAGGGGAGATGAATATGGATGGCGCTGGTCTGGCCGATACGATCGAGCCGCCCGATTCGTTGCTCCACGAGCTCGGGGTTTCCGGGGAGGTCCCAAAGGATGAGGTGGTGGGCAAATTGGAAGTTGCGACCTTCGCTTCCGATCTCGGAGCAGATGAGCACTCGGGCCCCTTCGGGATCGGCAAAGTAGGCGGCCTGGCGGTCACGCTGGATTAAATTCAAGCCTTCGTGAAATTGGCTAAGGTTGAGATTAACTTGTTCCTGGACGGCTTGGTAAATTTCCTCAACGAGGGAACGAGTTTGGCAGATGAGCAGGACTTTTTCATCGCGGTGCTCACACAACCATTCAACCAGCCATGTAATCTTTTGTTCGAAGGGGGTGTTATCATCGGTGGTGGGATCGAGCGGGTGAAGCACGGGCTGGCGCTTTGGAAATCCTTTGAGTTCTTTGCGGGTATTGCGAAACATGACCCGCCCGGGCCCAAAACTGTCGATGATGTTTTCAATCAGTTGAGTTCGGTCGGCTTTAGATAAAGATTTCTTATCGGAATATTGGTCATGAAGATGAGAGGAGCTCTTTTTGATCATCTCCGAATCGGAGGAGGTGAGTTCATCCTGCCCTTCGATCCGGTCTACGAGTTCGGCCATTTCCTGGTAGTGCCCGCTCTCCTCGATAAAGGTTTCCAAGTCGTTATAGCGTGCGGGGTCGAGCAGGCGAAGCCGTGCGAAGTGGCCCTCGGGTCCGAGTTGTTGAGGAGTGGCAGTGAGGAGCAGGACGGAGGGAATCTTCTGGGCGAGGCTTTCCACGATCTGGTAGGCGGTACTGGCTTTAGCCGGTGTCCATTCGAGGTGGTGAGCTTCGTCGACAATCAGGAGGTCCCACTGTGTCTCCAGTACTTGGGCGTAGCGCTCCATGGAACGGGTTAAATAATCAAGGCTGACGCAGACGATCTGACTATCGAGAAAGGGGTTGGTTTCCGGGTCGGAGCTTTCGATGGCCTGGCAGCGTTCCTCATCGAAGAGACTGGCGACCAGGTTGAACCGGCGGAGCAGCTCGATGAACCATTGATGCATCAGGGACTCCGGCAAAATGATCAGGGTCCGCTCAGCCCGACCGGTCAAATGCAAGCGGTGCAGAATGAGGCAAGCCTCAATGGTTTTGCCCAGACCGACCTCATCGGCTAGGAGTACGCGTGGCTGCAGGCGACTAGTGACTTCCTGGGTGAGATAGAACTGATGCTCAATCAGATCGACCCGGCCACCGGTGAAGCCACGGTTGGGGGCTTTGCGAATCTTGGACTGCCAGGTTAGGGCCTCATTACGGACATTAAACAGATGAGGGTCGTCCAATTGCCTGCCCATGAGACGATCAAGCGGATTGGAGAAACTGATGGTGTCCGCCAAGGCGGCTTCGGGGATCCATGCCCCTTTTACCTGATAGTGCAAAAAGCCACCCTCTTCCTTGACCTCTTCGATGGAACCGGAGATTCCATTGTGCGATTTTAAATGATCCCCCACTTCAAATGCGACCCGGCGGACCGGTGCGCTGTCTAGGGCATATTCCCTTCTGTCATCCGCCGCTGGAAAGAGAATGGATACACGTCCACTACCCGCACCCACGACCACTCCAAGACCTAGTTCGGGTTCGGCATCACTCACCCAACGCTGTCCGGGCCTAATGTCCACTACTTCCATCGAGGAATATAGATTGGCAAAGCGAGGATGTGGCGAGAAGAATATTGAGAAATTAGCCTATGGGGAGGGTGACGAAGCAGATGAGACCGATAAGGCAAACGTTTCCAAAGATTTCCTTGTAATCCCCGATGACGAAATGAGTAATGACTGCTCCCACCATAGTTGTGATCAGCAAGCATCCGCACGAAAGGAGAATGGCAGACGAATGATTGGGAAAAAAGAAGGAAAGGATGATGCAAACACCACAAAGTACTTCGATCAGGGCAATCGAGCGAACGATGCGAGGACTGAAATAGGTTACCCAACGCATTCTTTTGGCGAGCACTTCGATGGGTTGGAAAAAGCGAATGCATCCGCCGAGGGCAAAGATCAGAATGAGGATGATTTGAGCGGATGATTGAAGGTAGGCCATGGGGGGTATTATTAAAAATTGAGCATCGTTGATGATGAAAGATTGACCGTAATTACAAACATTAAACAGAGGCATCCGAAAATCGCAAAAGAAAGGGAAAGACGGCAGGGGTTTGAGGGTTTTTGGCTAAACAAGATATGAAGATTCGGCTAAAAAAAGGAATGTGAAATCTTTCCAAGCCAAAACTTTAATTGAAAGAGAAAAATCCCTCGAGTATTTCTTCAGCCATCCGATCTTGGACGCTGTCTTAATTTTTTGGTCTTGGAACGGTTTTCCTTTGTTTTTAGACGACGTTCCTCGGAAGATTTTGTGGGTGCCGTTGCTCTCCGAATTTTCTGCACCATCATCGCATCCATGATTAATTCCTTCAACCGGACCAATGCCTTTTCCCGGTTGGTCTCGTGTGTACGACCTTCCTGGGACTTGATGATCACGATACCCCCGGGACTGATGCGACGGTCTTTTCTTTCCAGCAAGCGTTGCTTGTAAATTTCGGGAAGTGAAGAGGCCCGGACATCGAAAAACAAATGAACCGCGGTGGATACTTTGTTCACGTTTTGCCCCCCAGGTCCCTGTGAACGAACCGCCTGCAAGTGAATTTCCCGCATCGGGATCGATACGCGGGCAGATATTTTTAATCCGGTTTGCATAGGACAAGTCATTCCATTCAGTTTTTATTCAAACTTGAGATAAAAATTACTCGAGATTTTTTTTAACGGCCTTTGAGTACATGAGGATTGATTTTTCAAAATAAGATGAAAGAAAGTGAATTTTTTCTCCATGTCCCCAAAGAAATTCCTATGGCGGAGAGGGCGGGATTCGAACCCGCGGTACCTTGCGGTACACCTGATTTCGAGTCAGGCACATTCGACCACTCTGCCACCTCTCCAAGAATGAGTTTGATCATGCAAATCTCAGTTGGACGAGCAATCCTTTAACTTCCATGACATTCAATACTTTGGTTATTTCCACGCTTGCCCGAAAAGGAAATGATGATTTGATGTATTTCATGCTCAACTTTGTCCCAAGGCCCTGCGTTTTGCTTTTGGCTCTTGCGTTTGCTTCCTGTCAGTCCAAGAAATTGGTTTCGGTTGACTTCGAGGACGGTTCCTATCGGGGAGAAGTGAATGAGGATGGAATCAAACATGGACAGGGTTCGTATTTCTGGAAAGACGGATCTTCCTACAACGGAGACTTCCTGCTGGACAAGAGACATGGCAATGGGTTGTTCGAATGGGCCAATGGAGAAACTTACAAAGGAGATTACCTACAGGATGAAAGAACCGGAGACGGGGTCTACACATGGCCGGATGGTTCCACCTATGAAGGAGATTTTCTTCGTGGCAAAAGGCAGGGAAAAGGCATTTTCACCTCCAGCGACGGCGTTCGTTATGAAGGAAATTGGTTCGACGACCGGCAAAACGGAAACGGAAAGTTGATCTTCCCCGACGGACGGATCATGGAAGGAATCTGGAAAAAGGGCGAGCTTACCACCGTACCTGTTAAAGTACCTCCTTCCGCTTCCAAACCGTCGATAAACCTGCCTGTGGGATTGAACGACGAATCAAAGGATCCAACCTCGGAAAACATACAACCCGGGAAGCCTGGTGAAGTGGAAATTTCCAAAGCGATGGATTCATCGTCCATCTCCGTTGATGCGGCTAGCGATTCCTCTGCCGAAGTCGAATCCTTTTTGACGGACGAATTCGTGGAAACAGTCGCGATTGCGTCAACGATTGAAAAACCATCGATTCCATATGAAGAAACAAATGATGCTCCTGCTCCAGTTCCTTCTCCCAAGTCCGTGGTATCGGAAGAAAACGTCTGGACAGGCACCCTACGCCAGGCTGAAATGGAATTTGAAACCGATTTAATTGACGGTGTGGATACGGTTTCGGATCGAAATACCCTGGAACCCTACACCGGGAAAATGAGAATCTTGAACGAATCGGGCGAATTGAAAGGGGAAGTGAATTTGCTGAACGGCAAGTTGCACGGCGAAGAGATCTTCTTCGATGAATCTGGATCCGTGGTGGACAGAAACGTTTGGGCAAACGGAAAGATCGTCGAATAGTCCGACTTCGGTTTCAAACAACATAATTCCCAATGTGGATTGTCTCCCCAAGTTGTTAAAATGGGCGACATGTAATCTTTTCTCCGGAGAAATTAGTTTTTTTTGTAATTGTCCAACTTATCGGATATTAAATTTATTTGTGAACGTGAATGATACTTCATTCACAACATCCGATAATATTGCATAGTCTAAATTGATGATTAGTTCAACTGGTGGAAAAACTGATTCTTTAACTAAACTCCCTTTCAATCCGAGAGAATTTCCGAGAGAATTCGAGCGTCACTACGTTTCAGCTTCCCAAGAAGACATCTCGGCTATGCTGAATGCCATTGGATTGAATAAGGAGTCGGATCTCTTCCATCACATATCCAAAGGAGTGATGTTCAATGCCGGGAACTTGGATTTACCCGACGAACTTGACTACGGAGAAGCCATTGACGAACTCACGAATCTTTCCGAGAAAACCAATTTAACGCCATCCTTCATAGGGGACCAACTTCCCGTTTGGAAAACCGATCCGATTGTGGAATTCGTATCCGGTCTGCGTCCTCTAAGCACTTCCTACACACCCTATCAACCGGAACGTAGCCAAGGTACCTTGATCACTCATTGGATCTATCAATGCGCTCTTTCCGCGCTGACCGGGTTTGAGGCCATAAATACGTCTCTTTACGATCGTTCTTTCGCCATTTATGAGGCAGTCGCCTGTGCCATTCGCACATCCAGGAAGGCAAACCGCGAGGTATTGCTTGCAGGTTCACTTTTTCCCCAGGACCTGGAAGTTTTGAATACCTTGGTCAAGGAAACGGGCATCACCTTCACATTGGCTGAAATCAAGGCGGAGACGGGCTTGTTGGATCTTTCTAAGTTGGCGCAGTTCAGCAAGGAATCAACAGATCGCTTCTCCGCCTTCGTTTTCCCGCAAGTCAATGCTCTTGGACTTCTTGAGCGTGTTGATGAATTGACGAACTACTGCGAAGAAAGGGGTATGCGTTCCATTGCCTGCATTGATCCGATTCTGCTTGCTTCAGGGGGACTCAAACCCCCCGTGGAATTCGGAAGAGGCGGGGCGGACTTCATTGCCGGGGACGCTCAGCATCTGGCCATTCCCCCTTCCTTCGGAGGGCCCGGCTTGGGACTTTTTGGATGCCGACACAACGAGAAAAAGAAATCTGACCTCAGACATTCACCCGGCAGATACATCGGAAAAGCCAAGGACGTCAATGATCGAGATTGTTTCGTTATGGTGCTTTCCACCCGCGAGCAACATATCCGCAAAGAAAAAGCCACTTCCAACGTTTGCTCGAACCAAGCTTTTCTCGCCACCCTTGCCGGTGCCAGTCTCTTATCCCGAGGCGACGAGGGACTCGCGGACAGTCTGCGATTGGCTCTTGAACACAAATCTTCCTTTCTTGCAGCCATCGAGCCTTTGAAGGGAATTGACTTAGCTTATCCCGAATCTCCCAGTTTCAACGAAGTGGTCGTGGAAACCGACCGGCCTGCTTCCGAATTCATCCGCTCCGCTCGCAAGGTCGGATTGCAAATTGGAGTGGACGTATCAAACCGATTTTCTGGCGAAGAAAATCGAAACCTCATCAAGATTTCGTTCACCGACATTCATGAAACAAGTCATATGGAAAACCTGCTTGCATTTCTGTCCGATGAGTTTCCTCGATCGGAACAAAGATTTTCCAAGTCAATGAATTCAGAAATCCCGAATTCTTTTCTCCGAACCAACTCGCCCGATCTGTTTTCCCACTCCTTTGACGAACTTTCCAACTACTATGAAAAACTGGCTGAATTGAACGTCAGTCCGGATGACGGATGCTATCCACTTGGCTCCTGCACCATGAAATACAACCCACTTCTGAATGACTGGGCTGCTGCTTTGCCCGGTTTCTCAAAAGTGCACCCGCAAGCCCCCCTTGCAGATTGCCAAGGTCCGCTTTCGGTTTTGTATGAGATACAGGAATGGTTTAAAAAAATCACCGGATTGGCTGGGGTGACCACTCAACCAGTGGCCGGGGCCCAGGGCGAACTGGTCGGCTTAAAGTTATTCCAAGCCTACCATCGAAGCAGGGGGGATACGGACAGACGCATCATCTTCATTCCACGCTCAGCTCACGGAACCAATTTCGCCACCGCCGCCATGGCGGGCTATCCGGAGGGTATCGTCTACCTGCAGGCCAATGAAGACGGTACCATAGACCTCGAGGATTTTCAGATGAAGTTACGGGAACACTCCGAAAGACTGTGCGGCGTAATGATCACCAATCCCAACACCTCGGGTATTTTTGAAAGTGATTTTCAAAGAATTGCCAAGGAAGTGCATGATGCCGGCGGCTTGGTTTACATGGACGGAGCCAATATGAATGCCATTGCCGGAATCGTCGACTTGGGAGCACTGGGAGTCGACGCCGTGCACAACAATTTGCACAAGACATGGACCATTCCACATGGTGGTGGCGGACCGGGAGATGCCATCGTGGCAGTTTCGGAAAAATTGGTTGATTTCCTACCCGGCAGGCAAATTGAACGCCAGCAAGATGGTAGCTACGATGCGGTTCGCCCGGCTCAAAGCATCGGATCCTTCCATCGAAACTGGGGAAATTTCGGTCACAAGGTACGGGCCTTCAGCTATTTACTTCGACTCGGGAAAGAAGGCGTACCGAGAATTTCAACACTTGCGGTTCTTTCCTCTCGTTATCTGCTTGAGAGATTACGTCCCCATTATCACACCCTGCCCGAGCAAGCCCAGCATGCGCCCCGCATGCATGAATTCATCCTTACCCTCAACGATGAGGAGTTCGAACACTTGGAAAAAGCCGGAATTCCAAAAAGCAGAGCCATTCCTCAAATTGGAAAACTTTTTCTGGATTTTGGATTTCATGCTCCGACCGTGGCTTTTCCTGAAATTCACGGTTTGATGATCGAACCCACTGAGAGTTACACGAAAGCCGAATTGGATCGCTTCGCTGATGCCGTGATCGCCATTAAGGAAATCATTATGGATTTTCCTCAGGTTCTCCAGAGCGTACCCCATTTTACCCCAGTTGATCGAGTCGATGAGGTTTCCGCCAACCGCAATCTGGTCCTCCGTGAAAATCTATCTCACTTGCCTGCCCTTCCATTCAACCGAATCAAACCTTCTCTTTTGATGCATTGGGAGGTTGACGAGATCAAAAGAAAGATTCTCGAGACGGCGGGTATTTTAAAGAAAGGTTAGGTTTGACCCAAGGTCTGGCATTTGCATGATCACAACTTCATGAATGAAGAAAATGAAAAGCCACTCGTTTCCAAATTGGGAATTGTGATTGATTTGTTCATTTCCATTCTGTTTTTCCTTTTCATGCATTATGTTTTGGCTGATCATGTTCCCTTTCAGGACCCGCTTGCCGTAAACCTTGTTGCCGGGATGAGCGCTTTGTGCATGACCGGTGTATTTTGGATAGCGACGAATATGTTTCGGGTAACCCTGGTAGATCACAAAAGGAGACGCAAAGAGAAATAATCGTTCTATTTGACTAGGGACACGCAGTATGCCTCCAAGTCGGAGGACAACCTGCCCTTTGGGTTGGCTTCGACCCACACTCCATCCTGATCCGTTTGCTCGGATATCAAACACCCTTCCATTCTCATTCGGGAAACCAAGGAATAGTCCTTATGTGGAATCAGATACCGCTTGACTGCGATTTTTCCACCCAGCAAAAGATCCATTCGTTTAAGCAGTTCTTCAATGCCTTCTCCAGTATGGGAACTGATGAAGACCGCATCCGGAGACAAAACCTTTCCACGAATCGCATTCGTTGAGGTTTCATCAAGATCAATTTTATTGAACACCGTGAGAATGGTTTTTTCCTCAGCTCCCAATTCAGTCAGAAGTTCCGAAGTCGTATTCATTTGTTCCTCAAACTCAGGATTCGACAAATCCACCACGTGAAGCAAAAGATCGGAAACCAGGGTTTCTTCCAGTGTTGCTCGAAACGCATCAACCAAACGATGAGGCAATTTGCGGATGAATCCGACGGTGTCAGTCAGGACCACAGGTTTACCCCCGGGCAGGGAAACTTTTCGACTGGTTGGATCCAAAGTTGCAAACAACTTGTCTGCTGAAAGTACCGATGAACCCGACAGCGCATTCAGCAAAGTCGATTTTCCCGCATTCGTATACCCGACCAAAGCGATGATGGGCAAGGGTATGCGGTGTCTTTTCTTTCGACTAACCTTTCGTCTGACGGCTACTTGAGCAATTTCTCTTTTGGTCGAGGCGATCTTGTCCCTCAACATTCTTTGATCAAGCTCGATCTGAGCCTCTCCCTCTCCTCTCTGAGTCACGCCACCCCCTCTTTGCCGACCCAGATGGGTCCATGCCCTGCGCAGTCTGGGCAAAGAATATTCCAACCGGGCAAGACGCACCTGCAGGCTTGCCTCCCTGGTTTGGGCACGCTCGGCAAAAACGTCCAGAATGATTTCGTGGCGATCAATGACCAATACCTTGCTGGCTTCTTCCCAATTCCTCTGTTGACTGGGAGAAATTTCATTGTCGAAAATGATGACGTCGCAATTGTGTCTGGCCACTTGCCTGATGGTTTCTTCAAACTTTCCTTTTCCCAAAAGATGACCGGGAAATGTTTTTCGAGTACGAACGACTTCTTTCCTGACGACTTGAATTCCCAAATTAGCGACCAATTCCTCCAACTCCTCAACCATGGACAGGGCATTGAGTCGTTCATCCTCACGCTGGATGACGGAAACCAGATAAGCTCTTTCCACAAGCCTTGGTTTTTCCTTAACCTCAAACATCCAGCTGATCAAAGAAGCCAAGGGGTTCGGGCATAAAACACCCGAACCCCAATTTGCAGAAATTCAAAGATAAGATTTTCTCAGCCCACTGCCGCCTGCGCCGCGGCAAGTCGAGCAGTAGGAACTCGAAAAGGTGAACAACTGACGTAGTTCAATCCAATGTCATGACAGAATTCCACACTTCTGGGATCACCCCCGTGTTCACCGCATATGCCCAACTTGATTGTTCGTCTCGAGCTCTTTCCCTTCTTCACCGCAATTTCCATCAGTTGACCTACACCGCTCTGATCCACGCTGGCAAAGGGATTAGCATCAATAATGTCGAGTTCCGTGTAGTTTGGAAGAAAACTTCCAGAATCATCGCGGCTCATACCCATGGTGGTCTGAGTGAGATCGTTGGTTCCAAAACTGAAGAATTGAGCAGTTTCCGCAATTTCATCGGCGACCAAGGCAGCGCGAGGTATCTCAATCATGGTTCCGACCAAGTATTTCACTTTCTCCCCCTTTGCCTCAAATACTTTCTTCGCAGTCTGGTGGATTACTTCGACCTGCAATTCCAACTCGCGGGGAAAACCAACCAAGGGAACCATGATTTCCGGATTCACTTCAATACCATTTTTCTGCACTTGAATGGCAGCTTCCAAAATGGCTTGCGTCTGCATCTCGGTAACCTCGGAATAGGAAATGCCCAAACGACAACCCCGATGACCCAGCATGGGATTGAATTCATGCAAATCTTCCACCCGTCGCTTGATCGAAGCCATGGATACGCCAAGTTTCTTGGCCAAGTCTCGTTGAGAATTTTGGTCGTTGGGAAGAAATTCATGCAAAGGCGGATCGAGTAGACGAATGGTGGCCGGACGTCCGTCCAAAGTCTTGAAGATTCCATGAAAATCCTTGCGTTGGAAGGGAAGAAGCTTGGCCAGGGCTGCCCGACGAGTAGGTTCGTCTTCGGCTAGAATCATTTCACGCATGGCATCAATCCGGTCGCCTTCGAAGAACATATGTTCGGTCCTGCACAAACCAATTCCGGAAGCCCCGAAAGCAATGGCATTGGCCACCTGTGAGGGAGAGTCTGCATTCGTACGGACGGACAGCTTGGTGGCTTTTTCGCACCATTCCATAAGTTGAGCGAAGAATTTGTAATCCTTGCTTTTCTTTGGATCGAGCTTTTTGTCGATCAATACTTGAATGATTTCCGATGGAGCGGTCTTCAATTCTCCGGCAAATACTTCCCCGGTAGTTCCGTTGATCGACATGTAATCTCCTTCCTTGAAAGTCTTGCCTGCAACCTTGACGGTTTGGGCATTGTAATCGACTTCCAAATCAGCTGCCCCACAAACACAGACCTTACCCATTTGACGAGCCACCAAAGCGGCATGTGAGGAAACTCCACCTCGAGCGGTGAGAATGCCCTCGGCGGCAATCATGCCGCGCAAATCTTCCGGTGAAGTCTCCTGACGAACCAGCAGAACATTACCTTCTTTGGCTGCCTCCACGGCTCTTTCCGCATTCAGGGAAATCTTTCCGGATGCAGCCCCCGGTCCCGCAGGCAGCCCCTTGCACAAACGATCAGCTGCCTTTTGTGCAGCCGCATCGAACACCGGAGCCAAAACCTGATCCAATTGATCGGCAGGCACGCGATTGATCGCAGTCTTCCAAGTAATCAATTTTTCCTTCACCATTTCCGCCGCGATACGCAAAGCGGCAAGTCCGGTACGTTTGCCATTTCGAGTCTGCAACATGTAGAGTTTCTCATTTTCTATGGTAAATTCAAAATCCTGCATATCCTTAAAGTGCTTTTCCAATTTTTTCTGCACTTGTTCGAGCTCTTTGAAAGGCTTGGGCAAGACGCGTTTGAGTTTTGCGACCGGTTGAGGTGTGCGTACGCCAGCCACTACGTCTTCTCCTTGGGCATCGGTGAGGAATTCTCCATACAACACTTTTTGTCCAGTCGCGGGATCACGGGTGAATCCGACACCGGAACCAGATTTCTTACCCGTGTTTCCAAAAACCATGGCCTGTACGTTCACCGCCGTTCCCCACTCCGCAGGAATTCCATACTTCCGACGATAAACGATCGCTCGGTCATTCATCCACGAACTAAACACTGCTCCAACGGATCCTTCCAGTTGTTTCCAAGGACAGGTGGGAAATTCTACTCCCGCTCGCTCCTTTACCAAATGCTTGAATCGCGCCACAAGTTCCTTCATCTGATCCGAAGTGATGCGGGAATCGTCCACTTCGCCCTTTTCCTCTGGGAAAATCTCCTTTTTGTAATCCTCAATGATGGCTTCAAAAGGATCATGATCTTCGGAGGGAAGCTTTTGCACACCCATGACCACGTCGCCATACATCTGAATGAAACGACGGTAACAATCCCAGGCGAATCGTTCATTGCCGGAAAAATCAGAAAGAGCCTTCACCGTGTCATCATTCAGGCCCAGGTTCAGGATTGTATCCATCATGCCGGGCATGGAATCACGGGCGCCGGAACGTACGGACAAAAGGAGTGGGTTCTTCATGTCTCCCAACTTCTTGCCCAGTTGCTTTTCCATCAATTCCACGGATGCATGAATCTGAGCATCAAGAATCTTAGGATATGATTTTTTATTGGAATAGAAGTAGGTGCATACCTCGGTGGTAATGGTAAATCCGGGAGGTACCGGCAATCCGATCTTGGCCATCTCGGCAAGATTCGCTCCCTTACCTCCGAGAAGTTCTCTTTGCTTCGCATCGCCATCGGTTTTCTTTCCGAAGTCGTAAACGTACTTGCGCTCATTGGATTTGGCGGAAGTCGACGATTTCGTCTTCTTCCCCATCGGTTTGCTCTTGGCTGGGATTGCCTTCTTTTTTTGTGCCATTTTCTGAGGTTTTGGTTAGCTACTGAAGAAATCCGAAACAAAAATTCTCGATGAATTCAGTTTTGGAAAATAAAGAATTAGCATCTTATTTTTCAGTGGCTTTGTCAACGGATGACTTGGACTAGATATGCCAGTTCCTAAGCTGAATGCGTTTTGCATGGACTGAAGATCAGAATTGGGACATATTACAAATGTTTGTCCCTTCGAAAAAGTCAGTGATGGTTATCCTCGTATTATGAGTTCAGTCGAAAAAGAAAACAGACCCAAGAGTTTTGGCGAAAGGTTTCGCGACCAGGGCTTGATCGGTGCTTTCGGCAAAAAAAGCGCTTCTTCCAAACCTGATCCCAACGCCATGCATTTTCTGGACCATCTGGAGGAATTACGATGGGTGATCTTCAAGGGATTTGCTGCGTTCCTGATTGGTTGCGTAAGCATTGCCATCTTTATGCAGGATTCGGTCAAGATTCTACAAGTGCCACTGATCAAGGCAGTCGATGACATCGGGGAAATCAGCATTGATCTGCAAAGCATCGGCTTGGAGCAATACATCGAAACCCTGGAAGAAAAAAAAGTGAGCCTGGGAACACTCCGAACAGCGAGAGAAGAACAACTCATTGAATGGGGAATCTCAGATCCACACCACCAAACACGAATACTTGCTCACTTTGACGGGGGAAACAACCGAAACTTGCTTCAAGTAATCCGTTCCTATTCCCCCATCTTCATTGCCATGAAAATCTGCTTCCTGGGAGGTTTGGGGATATCTCTTCCCATGATTCTCTACTTTGTCGGAGGCTTTGTCGTTCCAGGTCTTACCAAACAAGAGAAGAGAGTGTTCTTTCCCGGATGTGTAGCCGCCACCTTCCTTTTCTTGGCAGGAGTCTCGATGACCTATTTCTTCATCCTGCCGCTGTCACTGGCCTTCACCATAGAATTTTCATTCAATGTCCTGGGATTGGACGTCTACCGACCTGAAGCAGGGAATTACTACAGCACCGTCATTTGGATGACCTTTGCGGTCGGAGTGGCCTTTCAATTTCCTCTAGTTCTGATTCTACTGGTTAGAATCGGCATTCTTTCCGTCAGCAAACTCAGGGAGAGCAGGCGCATCGTTCTGGTAATCCTCATGGTTTCCGCGGCGCTGATCACTCCAGGGGGAGATCCGGTCAGTTTGTGCATTCTGACCATACCGCTGTACATCCTTTATGAATTAGCCATTCTGACCGGTTCGGTCATGGAAAACAGAAAACGAATCAAGGAATGGAATGACTGGGACGTTCAAATACAGGGACCACGACCGGTCTACCCGGCATCAGACAAAGGGGCTAGGTTGTTCTATTTCCTTGTTGCCGTGGTTTTGCTCTCCCTTTTATTCGTAGGATTGAAATACCAGGACTCCCTGCGAAAAGGATTGGATTTTTCCTGGGATGAAGAAAGCAAACGGTCCCTGCAGGAGAACAACGGCACTTCCTTGGCAAAGCAAAGAATTACCGAAGACAAAACAGAGTCTTCAGCGATTCCCAACGAGTATTTTTTCATCGAACTCACACCTGCAGTCGACGAAAACTCATCTGCCTCAGGTGAGAGCAACGCAACCGGGACCAGACTGTTCAAAGGTTTGATCATTGAAAAATGAAACTTGCCTGTCGGATTGGCTTGCATGATGGATTTTCGCGACACAATGTGTGCCAGTGAAGAGCAAAAAGGCATTCGGTAAAAACCTCAAACAACTCCGTGGCAAAGCTGGAATGACCCAGCCCGAACTTGCCTCAGCCAGTGGGGTTGCGACTTCCATCGTCAACGATGTTGAAAATGGAATCAGATCCGCAGGAAGCAAAACCTTGAATCGAATTGCCATGGGTTTGCAGCTTCCAGATAACGAACGCTTTCTCTTTCTGCTGGCTGGACTTACCTTATCAAAAAGAGATTTTCTGATTCCTGATTTCTCCTCCTATCCCCCTGAATTGCTCAATTTTTTGCCTTACGCCCTAAATCGAGCCGGAATCAAGGCAAGTGCGATCAAACGCATTGATTTGCCTGATCACAAGAGAAAGAATCTTGAAATCACTCTAAAATCGAAAGAGAAAGTAGCTCTCGAAATTCGCCTAACGAAAAGGATATGACGGGGAGTCTTCCCATTTGGTGATGGAATGCGTTCGATTAGACAAATGGTTGTGGTGCACCCGGAATTTCAAAACCCGATCCTTGGCTACGGATGCGTGCAAAAGAAGTTGGATAACAGTGAATGACATGGTCTCCAAGCCTTCCCGAGAAATTCGAGTGGGTGACTTGCTGGGAATCAGGAAAGGTCCGATCAAGCAGAAAGTCCGAGTCCTTCAACTGCTTGATAAGAGAGTTTCCGCCAGCAAAGTCTGCGAATTCATGGAGGATTTGACTCCAGATGCCGAATACGAACGGGCAAAAATTCATTTTTCCAAAGTCAAAGTCGGACAAATTTTGTCCACTACAAAAGGCAGACCTTCCAAAAAACAAAGACGGGATCTCGAAGAATTTCTCTTTGGTAAAAACAAAGAATTCTAATTGTCCTGTAATTCGAGGGGGTCAGCCAGTTGCCCCATGCATTACAAGAAAATTAAACCGGGGCCACTCCAGAGTTGGTTTTTCAATAATCCAGTTATGTAAGGATTGTATTCATTTGTCCTGAACCTGACCTCAGTTCATGCCGAAGACGGTTCAGAACCGGGCAAAAGAAAAACCTCTTGCCAGAAGTTAATGGCCAATACATTAATCAAGTTGATGAAAAAGACATTTGCGCCCGCCTTTTGCCTGTCCCTTTGCTTTTGCATAACCTCCTGCCTGCAAACCCCCATCAGGATTGCCAAGAGCCCTGAGAGCACGGTCATGCTTCATTGGTTGGACGTTGACGAAGATGGCATGGTCAGGCTGACGATGGACGATGGAAACGTATCCGAAAAAAACAAGCTTTTTTCCGGAAATGCCATAGAAACCTACGAACAAAGCCCGACAAAATCGGTGACTGGCTGGAAGGACGGTTTGAGGCATGGAAAAACCACCGAATACTTCTACAATGGAAGAAAGAGAAAAGAAACCAATTACTCGAATGGCATCAAGGAAGGCGTCTCCAGAGAGTATCGAATAACTGGAGAACTATCCAAGGAAATGGTATACTCGAACGACGAATTGAATGGAGTTCTCAAGGAATGGAATGCCAATGATGTCATGATTCTAGAAGTTGAAATGAAGGACGGCGCACCTCACGGCGACATGGTCGCATGGTATGATGACGGGGTAAAGAAATCGTCCACCACCTATCGATATGGAATTCGTGAAGGTCCGGCCTCCGAATGGTATCCATCCGGAAAGCAAAAATTGGGTCTTTTCTATGAAAAGGATCAACAACACGGCTTAAGAACGATATGGTACGAAGATGGTACGCAAAGATTGGTTGCCCAATTCGTCGATGACAAAATGGAAGGTAATGCAAAAGGTTGGTTTCCCAATGGACAGCAGCAATTCAACTACAATTTCAGAAACAATTTGGAACATGGGGTGTGCGTTGAATGGAATGAAGCCGGTGAAAAGATTTCTCAAATCCGCTTCGAAGATGGAATTCCCGTCCAGGACTTGACTACCGGCAAACGAATTTTGCCGGATGATGAATTCGATGAACTGGTTGAAACTCCTCCCTCAGAACCTGAAGAATCAAAAGATCCCGAAGACTCCGCTCCGGTCAAAGCGGAAGAAGTTCCCCCAGCCCAACCTCTTCAGA
>CACMZN010000008.1 GCA_902618175.1 uncultured Verrucomicrobiota bacterium | reverse complement strand
GATTGACGAACAATCCAAACCGGTTGGCGTAGTTTCCTTGTCTCGAATATTGAGATCTCCAAGACCAACTTTGATGAGAGAGATCGCGAGTGAGACGCAAGTGATTGTGCCTGCGGACATGGTGCAGGAGGAAGTGGCATTGCTCTTTGAGAAATATGACTTGACGACCGCTGGAGTGGTAGATGGCGAAGGTCGACTCATCGGCATGATCACCGTGGACGACGTTATGGAGGTGGCAAGGGAAGAATTTGAGGAGGATGTTCTACGATTGGGCGGTGTGGGAGAGGAGAACGTTGATGATGGAGTCTTTCAGGCTTCAGCCAAGCGGTTCACTTGGTTGTTGGTTAATTTGGGAACCGCCATTTTGGCTTCCATGGTGATTGGAATGTTTGATGCAACTTTGGAGCAGATGGTGGCCTTGGCCGTATTGATGCCGATCGTTGCCTCGATGGGAGGCAATGCAGGGACGCAAACTTTGACCATCACCGTGCGTGCCTTGGCCACAAAAGAACTCACCACCTACAATGCGTTTCGTACTTTTCGCAAGGAATTGATTGTGGGATTCATGAACGGATGCCTCTTTGCCGGTTTAGCCGGACTCATCACTTTCTTTTGGTTTTCAAGTTTGGATAATGCCCAGATGTTGGGAGCAATCATAGCGGGAGCGATGGTGATTAATCTCGTCGTGGCAGGAGTCGCAGGTGTTGCCTTGCCTCTTTTGCTCGACAAACTTGACGTGGATCCCGCGGTAGCTTCCGGGGTTTTCGTTACCACCATAACCGACGTGGTCGGTTTCTTCGCTTTTTTGGGCCTCGCTTCCATGTTTCTCCTTCCGGCATGAACAGACCTAGAGTGTTTGTGACCGGGTCGACCGGATGCATTGGAAACCATGCAGTGAATCTCCTCATGGCGGAGGGAGCGGAGGTCTATGGTTTCAGTCGGACAACTTCACCTGAGAGGCAGACATGTGATGACTATCATCATGTTTCCGGAGACTTGACCGATGCAGACGCCATAAGGAAAGCTCTCGATGAAACTCAACCCACGCACATCATTCACCTTGGAGCTTTGCAGACTCCTGATTGTCGAGACTATCCGATGCTCGGGCTGGAAGTGAACGTTCTGGGAACGGGTTTTCTTTTCCGAGCTTGCCAAGAACTGAAATTGTCTCTCGAACGTTTTGTCTTTGCCAGTTCGAGCGCCGTCAACGGTCCCCGTTCCCTGTACGGTTCGAAAGGGGTTCATACGGACGATCCCATACAGCCTTTCAATCTATATGGGTACTGGAAGGTAGCTGGGGAGGGTATGGCACGCGCCTTTCATCAGGCTACGGGTGTATCTACCGTTTCTCTTCGTCTGGCCACGACTTATGGTCCTGGAAGAGATCGTGGTTTCACTGCGGCAATGACAACTGCCATCAAGGCTGTTGCTTGGCAAAAGGATTTTCAAGTCCCTTATCGGGGTAGGGAAAACTATCATTTCTCGCTGGATGTCGGAGCAGGCTTCGTGAGAGCAGCCCTTGATCCCTTCGTGGGTTACGGAACCTTCAATCTACTTGGTGAAACACATCGGGTGGAAGACTTCATGAAAATACTCGAAGATCAGGCGAAAAATTTCGGGATATTTTCTCATTCCATTACCATTGCAGATGATGCTGAGGAATCTCCTTTTATATACGATTTGAATGATGAATTGACCGGTAAAACATTTCCCAGGATGCCAAGAACTCCTTTGAAGATTGGAATTGAGAAATCTCTCAATTATTTCCTCTCTGATTGCCAAGGGATAAAAAATGATGTCTAAGATCAATTTCCCGACCAAGTCAAACGGTCTGGGATTGGAGCAGCCCTGTCTCGTATCTAGGTAAAGGACTTACTTGATTTGAAAGATACCAACTAAGGGTAGGTATGATGTTTTCTCATTACCTGAATTTCAGGCGTTAATCTTTATGATTTTCTAGAATATTCAAGAAATTGAGTTTCTTTGTGTATGGAGAACATTAGTAGGAAGGAGAATGAGATACAGGGGCCATATCCATAGTTCAATAAACGACGGCTTCCCCTTTAAATGTCTGAATTCCACCTCATTCCTTTTTGTCTGAAATATGGTCTTTGCAAAAGAGATAATTGGTTGCAAATCACTGGAAAATTTAAATTTCCTTTGGCAAATGCATACCAATGACTTGCTGACCAAAAAAATTTCATTTGAAAAAGAATTACTCGAAGAAAAATTGCGACCAAGAAAACCGATCGCACCATGCGTCACAGGCAGTGTAATTTCTTGTTTTTTTATCGGGTCGACTGGATTCGAACCAGCGACCTCTGCGTCCCGAACGCAGCGCTCTGCCAGACTGAGCTACGACCCGCAAATCCATATCCTCAAATTTATGAACCCGTCAAAGACAAGAACAAACCCAACCCAACAACGAAATTCATATGCTTGTTAACCTCAGAAAATCATCCACGGATTTAAAATTCAAAAAAATTCATTTCTTTATTGGAATAATAATAAAAATGGATGTAAGTTCAATCAGATGCCTAAAAAGGAATTTCAGCCCCCTTTAAATGAGTACAAGTTTCACTATCGCGATGGTGACTCAGTCAATCTCTCGGACAAATATTTCATGGCTCATGACCTCGACGAAGCGGTCAATATGTTCGAATATGTCTGTCATAAGCGCAAACTAGAAACTGAGGTCGCTGAAATCATGAGGTGGAACAAGTGGAGTTCAAAATGGGAATCCTACGACTTGGTTGAACTTGGCAACGATCGTCCGGAATTGAAATTTAAGCTTCTGGATTCAGAAACTTCTTCCAACCGTATTGATTTCAATCAGTTGAATTAAAGGAAATCTCCCTTATCGAGCAGACAAACAAGCAGCCTCTTGAGTGCTTCTTGCAAGAACGAATCCATTACTCAATATTGGAGTGCTCCAGCATTTTCCTGAGATCACTTTTCTTCTGCCCAATTCTCTGTAGCGCAAAGGTGACGCTTCCACGACGACCAATTCTCCCGAGTCGGTGAGAGCAAGGAGATTCGAACCAGCGAGGATGACGTTTCCCGGACCATAACCATCTCGACTCCATTTGACTTCGCCACTTTTCAATTCAATGCACTGGAGGGGGCCATCTCCATATTTCTTAAAACTGAACATTCCATATAAGTGGCCTTGGAAATGAATGGGAGTACTCCAATGATTTATGATTTCATTGGGTTTTCTCCAAATTTCAAGACTTTCAAGTTTTGAGCCTTTTCTGACTATACGATAAAGACCGGAGCCAACGCCGTAGCCGGCAGAACAAAAGACGAAATTGCCAGCGACCACAGGAGAGGCAGCGGTTGATACCTTGAAGGGAAATTTTTGCCTCCAAATTTCCCTTCCATTCGAAGGGTTTACGGATATGAGCCCAGATTGACAAAAAAAGATCACTTGGCGAATCCCATGAATTGAAGCAAGAACAGGAGTGGCGTGAGTTGCCAGTTCGTTACCACTCTGCCATACCGGATTTCCCGAATTTTTTTCGAAAGCAAGAAATGCCTGATTCCTACCACCGCCATAAACGATTACCAAATCATCAACTATCAAGGGAGAGCACGCATTTTCCCATCTCGGATTGATTCCCTGATGCTGTTTCAATACGTCGACCTTCCAGATTAGCTCACCGTCTAGGGCAGAGAGACAATACAATTTCATGTCGGAATCATAGGTCCATACTTTTCCATCCAACACTGAAGGAGTGGAGCGCGGTCCATCTCCCCCCTTGTTGTCGGAAGCGCCTGAGTTTCCACCCCCCGCTTTGTAATCCATGATTCCGAGTTGGGAACTCCAGACCCGCTCGCCGGATTTGAGATCGATAGCAATGCAAACTTCTCGCATCAAACCATCCTCATCCTCCTCGGCAACCAAGGTGTAAGCATTGCCCGCGGAAGTGGTGAATGAACTGAATCCCAAGGGAGTGTTGGTTTTCCAAAGTTGAGAGTTGGGTGAGTTTAACCAGGATCCACCGTGCAGCGCTTCATCACTTTGGTTGTTGAAAAATGGTCCACGGTGTTGGTTCCATTCCCCTGCTTGCGTGAAAGAACCAAGAAGAAGGAAAAAAACAGCCAAGAATTTATGAAACGTCATTGGAATGCCATGTCACACAGCTATGGAAACGAATTCAAGATTTATTCTTGGGGCGTTTGTATTTTTTTTGCGAAACGTATCCGGTATAAAATTATGACTAGGGCAAGAGTAAAAAGGAAGTACCAGGGTGACCAACTGATCCCTTCAATAAATTGGGAATAGCTGATCCCCTCCGTAAATTGGGCATCCTGCCCGCCCATTTCCGTAGACTTAATCCCATTGTCCACGTTTTCCTTTTCGATTCTTCTGAATAACAGGGCGAAGAGTATGCAGACAAATCCATAAGACAGATTGGTCGAGAGACTACGAAAGCTCAGCACGGTAGCTCGTTTTTCAGATTCCGCTTCTTTGTTTAGGTAAATGCTGGCAAAGTAATTCATACATTGATAAGTAAAATAAATCATGGCAGCAGGCAAAATTCCCCAGTAGGGAATGAATTCAACAATGCCAAACAGCCCAATGGCGAGAACGGTACATAAAAAGAAAAAGTTTTGTGCTGGGGAATTCTTCTTTACGAGAATCTTTGCCAGAGAGGGAGTGATTACTCCCATCAGGGACATAGCGGAGGCAATAAGACCAAAAGTTGCCACCGGGTAGTCAATAATCTTCCAATAGGCAGCTCCAACCGTAAGGAATTTACGTATGACGTTGTCTAGAACCATGGAACCTAGGAGGATGGCGAACGGCATGGGGCTTTTCCAGAACCAGACGGCAACCACCTTGGTTTTGCGCATGGACTCATGAATGGTTTCCCAAATCGAATTTTTTCTTTCCTGCACCATTCCGTCAGTCATTCCGATGGAGGCAACCAAGACAATGGCAGAGGAAAGGAGAGTAAGTTGAATGGGAAATTTGATCAGGGTATCTTTTTCAAAACGAACATCGAACCCGATGATTTGAAGCAATTCATTTATAAATTCGGAAGCGTAGAATGCAGAACCGGTCATCATCGCAAATACGAAAGCCCATGATGTGTAGCGTTGAACTTTCGCCATGATCGCAGTCCACTCCTCTTCACGTCCAGCGACTTTCATGGAATCATAAACCAAGGCCTCGTCGGCTCCACTTACGGCGGCTTCGGCTACACCACTAATCAACCGATTAAGGGCAAAAAGAAAAAATACGGCACTGCTTCCATCCATCGGGGCCAAGAGGAGAGCCAGCATTTCCGCCACCATGCAAATAGCTGCAAAGATTATCAGTTTTTTTCGGCCAATGGTGTCAGCCAAGGCGCCGGAGGGCACTTCAAGGACGATGATGGTAATCGCCCAGATTGCATTCAAAATTCCAAAATCAACCAGGGTCAGTCCATGTTCCAGAAAAAAAAGGAAGAAGACCGGATAATAGAAGCGGGCATGAAAAAACATGCGGATGCAGATCAATCGCCTGATGTTGGCATTCGCTATTTGACTGGCTTCGGGTAGTTTCATTTTAGAAAGTGGAAATCAGGAACTTATTGGGTATCGCTGGAATGCAAATCAGCAAGCTACTTGCAAAGGGTCTTGCCAAGCAACATGCAAGCCGTTTCTTCTTTGCCCATGCCGGCAACTCCCAATATTTTATGGCTTTGCACCGACCAGCAGCGTTTTGATACCCTGCATGCATTTGGCAATCCTGTGGCGCAGACTCCGAATCTCGATAAATTCGTCGGGACAGGAACCAGTTTTTCAAACGCATTTTGTCAAAGTCCGGTCTGCGCTCCCAGTCGGGCTTCTTTTTTGACTGGTCGATATCCACGCACCACCCGATGCCGCCAAAACGGGCAATCCATTGCTCCGGAAGAATTGCTCGTGTCGAATCTTTTCCATCAGGCGGGTTATCGCTGTGGATTGGCCGGGAAACTCCACCTGGCTTCCTGTTCCGATGGCAAAGTGGAAAAGAGGACGGAAGACGGATATGATGATTTTTCATGGTCTCACCATCCGCAACCGGATTGGAAGGAAAATGCCTACACCCAGTGGCTCAACGAAGAGGGTCAGAATTGGCATGATTTACAAGGCAGGAAAATCAGCCCCTATGTGCAGGAAGGTCCGCCTGCGGATTTTCACCAGACACGTTGGTGTGCCGAGAAAACCATGGAATTCATCCGGGTCAACCAAGGAAAACCTTGGTTTTTCAGTTTCAACTGTTTCGACCCCCATCATCCCTTTGATCCGCCTGCGGAGTATCTTGAACGATTCAAGTTGGAAGATATGCCCTTGCCATCGACGCATCCCTCCGAACCCTCTGCGAAAACCAGTTTTCAGCGACTGGATCGGATTTGGGCACACAACAATCCGGGCGAATTCCACACCGAGGCGATGACGGATGAGGACCGTAGGCTGGTTTGCGCCGCTTACCTTGCCATGGTTTCCCTGATTGATTATCAGGTTGGCCGAATTCTCACGGTTCTGGAAGAAACCGGTCAGGCTGAAAATACTTTGGTTGTCTTCATGTCCGACCATGGAGAAATGCTTGGAGATCATGGAATCTATTTCAAAGGTCCTCATTTTTACGACTGTCAACTAAGGGTGCCTTTGATTATGCGCTGGCCGGGTGGTGGAATCGTTCCAAACCGGAGAATCGAGGGTCTCGTTGAGTTGGTGGATCTCGCTCCTACTTTTCTTGATGCGGCCAAACTTGAGATTCCGGAACGCATCCAGGGGAAAAGCATGCTTCCTATGTTGCGTGGAGGGGAGGAACGAGAGAGTTGCCGAGAGCAAGTTTATGCGGAGTACTACAATGCATGGACACATGGTGATGCCTATGGCACGATGTTGCGAACGGAATCGGAAAAAATTGTGGTCTATCATGGAACCAATCAGGGAGAATTTTATGATCTTGAATCGGATCCTGAGGAATTTTTCAATCTCTGGAAAAAACCGACTGCGGAGAAAAGAAAAAATAAAATGCTTGCCCGCTGTTTTGATGCGTCGGTGTTCACAATGGATCCACATCCTCCTCGCCTGGGTCCATTCTAGAGACTTTGCCCATTGAAGCGTTTGAATTGGCTTGATCGCCACCATTTCCACGTCACTGTCAACCTTTCTTCTTTTTTAATGAACATACACGAATACCAAGCGAAACAACTCTTTTCAGATGCGGGTGTTGCGGTTCCCAAAGGGACGGTCGCCCAGAGCGAGCATGAATTTGATCAGGCGCTTTCCGGCTTGCAGACCGGCAAGGCGCTTGTAGTCAAAGCCCAGATCCATGCCGGAGGTCGAGGCAAGGGTACTTTCAAAAACGGATATCGGGGAGGCGTACACCTAGTCTCTTCAACGGACGAAGCGTTGGAAAAAGCCAGGGCGATGCTTGGCAACGTGCTGGTCACCAAACAGACCGGTGAAGAAGGCAAGGAAGTCCGTACGATTTATTTCAATGAGGCAACTGATATCGAAAAGGAATATTACCTAGCGGTTCTGATGGACCGGGCCACCTCCAAGCCCGTGATCATCGCTTCCACTGAGGGAGGGATGGATATTGAGGAAGTGGCCGAGAGTACGCCTGAAAAAATTCTTAAGGTGTCGGTCGATCCGACTCTTGGTCTTCGGCCCTATCAAGCACGACAAATTGCCTTTGGTTTGGAATTGAGCGGTGATTCCTTCAAGCAGTGCGTCAAATTATTAACCAAGCTCTACGATTTTTTCTGGTCAAAGGATTGTTCGCAAGTGGAAGTCAATCCTTTGGTGACCACTCCGAGCGGAGAAGTTTTGGCTTTGGATGCCAAAGTGAATTTTGACGCCAACGCTCTGTTCCGTCATCCAGACGTGGTTGAATTGCGCGATCTTTCCGAAGAAGACCCAAAGGAAGTCGAGGCATCCAAATTCGACCTCAACTACATTGCTCTGGACGGGAATGTTGCCTGCATGGTAAACGGAGCCGGTCTGGCGATGGCCACGATGGACATCATCAAGCATTACGGTGGATCTCCCGCCAATTTTCTTGACGTTGGAGGAGGAGCCAATGAGGAGCAGGTGGAAAATGCATTCCGTATCCTGGTTTCCGATGATGCGGTCAAGGCAATCCTCGTAAACATCTTCGGAGGAATCATGAAATGTGACGTCATTGCTACTGGCATTGTCAATGCTGCCCGCAAGCTTGACATGAAGGTTCCTTTGGTGGTTCGCCTGGAAGGCACCAACGTCGAAGCGGGCAAGCAAATTCTTGCGGACAGCGGGCTTGCGCTTGAACCCGCCGACTCCTTGGCGGAAGCCGCAGAAAAAGTCGTGCAATTGGCGGCCCAAGCCTAACCCGGGAAAGGAAAAGAGTTTCAGATGAGTGTTTTAGTCGACAAAGATACCCGCCTTGTAGTTCAGGGAATCACCGGAAGCGCCGGTAGCTTCCATACCACCCAATGCATGGAATACGGCACCAATGTGGTGGCCGGAGTCACTCCGGGTAAGGGCGGGCAGAAATTTCGGGATAGCGTTCCCGTTTTCGATACGGTTCAGGAAGCGGTGGACAAGGAAGGGGCAAATGTTGCCGCCCTGTACGTACCTCCTCCGTTTGCAGGGGATTCCATTCTTGAAGCCATCGATGCGGAAATCCCTCTGATCATCGCGATCACTGAGGGAATCCCGGTTCGGGATATGGCGGAAGTGAAGGCTTGTTTGGATGCTTCGGACTCTCGATTGATTGGCCCGAATTGCCCGGGAATCATAACTCCGGGTGAATGTAAAATCGGTATTATGCCCGGATACATTCACAAACCGGGGAAAGTCGGCATCGTATCGAGATCGGGTACCCTGACCTATGAAGCGGTCTGGCAAATCACCTGTGCCGGACACGGGCAATCCACCTGTATTGGAATCGGAGGCGATCCCATCAACGGGACCAGTCACTTGGACGCAGTTCAACTTTTCAACGAAGATCCCGACACTGAAGCAATCATTCTGATTGGAGAAATCGGCGGTAGCGCCGAGGAGGAAGCAGCCGCATTCATTAAGGAAAACGTCGACAAACCCTGTGCAGCTTTTATTGCCGGACGAACTGCTCCTCCGGGTCGCCGCATGGGCCATGCCGGAGCGATTGTTTCGGGTGGCAAGGGTACGGCCGAGGCGAAGGTGGAAGCCTTGCTGGACGCAGGCATTTCAGTGGCCGAGACGCCATCGCACATTGCCGAGGCTCTCTTCAAGGTCTGGGATGCCTAAATCTTAAAGTGAATGAGATACTTTTCACCGAGTCCGGCTTCGGGGAGCAGTTCGTCCAAATTCCAAATTTTGGCTGGATGCAGACCGGAGGTCTTCAATTCCTCGGTATAATCTCCCCCCTTCAAATAAAGAATTCCGTTGGATGGGGAATGCTTTGATCCTTTTGAAATCTTGTTACTGACCCATCCGAAAAAGTTGGGCAGGGCGGTGACCGCTCTTCCGATCACAAAGTCATAAGATCTTTTTCTGGGTAGGTCCTCCGCCCGGCCCCGCCGAATCTCCACATTTTTCAATCCCAGTTTTTTGACCATATCTTCAACCACCATGACTTTCTTTCCGATCGAATCGATCAAAGTAAAGCGTGCCTGAGGATAACATATCGCAAGAGCGATGCCAGGCAGTCCACCCCCGGTTCCGACGTCGAGCAGGCGGGCTTTGGGCATGAGACGTAGGAACTTCGTGATGGTCAGACAGTGAGCAAGGTGTTTGGTCTCCAAACGATCCATATCCTTACGGGAGACAAGATTGATTTTGGTGTTCCATTCACGAAGATGTGTGCAGAATTCCTGCAGACTCGTCCATTTCTCTTCCTCAAGATCCGGAAACCATTTGCGCAAAGTCACCCATGCGTCTTGCGGACTGGTCATCTCCCTCAATCGATCTCTATCTTTTCCAATCCCTTGACCAAATCGTCCATGGCCTTGGCCTGAACGAGGAACGCTTCGAGTTTGTCGAGGGGTAGGGCACAGGGCCCGTCGCATTTTGCACGAGATGGATCTGGGTGGGATTCGAGGAAAAGTCCACCAATGCCCTGACTCATGCCCGCCAGCATCAATTCAAATACTGCCTGACGGCGTCCACCTGCGGAATAACTTCGTCCTCCGGGCACCTGCAGGGCATGCGTGACGTCGAAGATCACAGGGCAACCGGTGCGTTTCATGATTCCAAAATTGAGCGGATCAACCACGAGGTTGTTGTAGCCAAAAGAGCTTCCCCGTTCGCAGAGGAGGATCTGGTCGTTCCCTGCTTCTTCGAACTTTTTGATGATGTGCCCCATTTCATGAGCCGCGAGAAACTGAGCTTTCTTGACGTTGACCGGTCGTCCGGTTTCGGCCAAAGCCACCACCAAATCAGTTTGCCGGCAGAGAAAGGCCGGAAGTTGGAGAACGTCGATCACTTCGGCAGCAGGTTTGGCTTGGTGGGGTTCGTGGACGTCGGAGATCACCGGAACCTGAAGGGTCTCTTTGATTTCAGCGAGGATTTCGCATCCTTTTTCCAATCCGGGACCACGAAAGGAATGAATGGAGGAGCGATTGGCTTTGTCAAAGGAAGCCTTGAACACATAAGGAATCCCCAGTTTGTCAGTGACTTCCTTGTAGACGGAGGCTACTTCTAGCGCAAGTTCGCGAGATTCCAGAACATTGATGCCCCCAAAGAGAGTGAAGGGCAGATTGTTGGAAACCGAAAGTCGTCCGATTGCAATCTGCCTTTGAGGATTCACGAGTAAGTGATTTCGGGCGGGGTTCCGTGTTCCGCAGATACCACGATTCCAATCCCTCCCCGGGCATTGAAGTCGACTTCCACTCGGCACCATCGGGGGTCAAGGGCGGCGATCAGGTCATCGAGAAGCAAATTGGCGAAATGTTCGTGAAAAGTCCCTTGATCACGGAATGTCCACAGATAGAGTTTTAGTGATTTGGATTCCACGATCTTTTGTTCAGGAACATAGCGTATCAGAATATCCGCAAAATCCGGTTGCCCCGTTTTTGGACAAATGCAGGTGAATTCACTTGTCTTCAGTTCCACAACATAGTCGCGTTCCGGGTTTCGGTTTGGGAAAGTTTCTAATTCTCGTTTGGGTTGTGTACCACCTTCTCCCAATTTGGAGAGGTTTTCGTGCTCAGGATTAGGTTTGTTCATTTGTATGGTTCATCTTGTCATTTGAGGAATCGATGAGCAACCTTGAAGCTCAGTGAATTGATTGCCAATCAATCACGGATGCTCGTCGATCAACCAGCGATTTCAAGCGTTCCAAGTATTGGGTGCGAGGTATTTCCACCGCCCCCAAACTCTCCAAATGACGAGTATGCGCTTGGCAATCAATCAAGGAAATTCCTCCTTTTTGTGAGAGGCTCGACAGATGGGCGACACATACTTTCGAGGCATTCGAAACTCGATGAAACATGGATTCTCCAAAGAACATTTTTCCCATCGCCAACCCATACAGACCACCTACCAGTTTTTCGTCTTCATACGCTTCGATGGAATGAGCGATTCCCATTTCGTGCAGAATCGTGTAATCACGAATCATTTCATCTTCAATCCAGCTTCTATCTTGATTTGACCTGGTAATGGAGGCGCAGGCTCTCATTGTGCCCGGAAAATCCGAATTGATCTTAATCTCAAATTTCTCCGAGCGTATTACCCTTCTAAGACTTTTTGACACTTTGAATTGATGGGGATCCAAAACCATTCTCGGATTGGGTGAAAACCAACACCAAAAGTTTGGAGAGTAGTCCATTTTCATCCATGGAAAAATACCTAGGCAATAAGCGACGACAATTCGTTCTGGACCCAGCTTTTCGCTGACTGCGACTAATCCCTGATCATCAAGTTCTTCCAGATTGGGAAACCAAGATGGATCATGCTCGTCAAGAAGCGTTATCATGAGAGAGCAAATTCTGAATCTAGGATATCTCCAATAGGCTGACTTCCGGCCGGCAATTGATGCGAATGCCATAATGATTGCCTACTCCACGGGTGATATAAAGCAATCTTCCGTCAAAAACATGCAAGCCCTGAGAAACCCAACGATCTTCGACCGGAGCAAAAGGCGCATAGTTAAGGAAGGGAACTTGAAATTGTCCCCCATGTGTGTGGCCACACAGCATGAGATCCCATTCGTACCCGGACACAAGGTTCCTGGTATCCGGGTTGTGACAAAGTAAGATTTTTACGGGAGTATCTTTCTCGCTTGACGGGAGTCCCCTGTAATCAGGAAAACCGGGAGGAGTCTTGCTCTTTTTGGCTTCCTCCAAGAATGGAATTTTTTTTGTCATGCATTTTTGAGGAAAACAATCCTCTGACCACAAATCTCCCAGTCCGTAAACCGTGAATGAAATCCCATTTATCGAGATTGTAGTTTTTTGATTTTTCAACAACCGAATTCTGGCGTTTCGAAGAAGCCTCTCTACTTTTTGAGTCGTTGGAAAGCCTCCCTTTTGAATCGACCAGGAACCACCGTCGTGGTTCCCCAAGCAAGCAAGAATCGGAATTTTTCCACTGTATTTGCGTAAACAGGATTCAAGTTCACCCAGTTGTTGATCGGATGGACGCGATGTGATGAAATCTCCGGTGATGAAGCAAACATGTGGAGATTTTCGAAATCCTTCGTTCAATGCCCGATCAATGTCTCCGATGTCTACGACACCGGATAGGTGAAGATCGGACAAATGAAGGATTCTCAACCTCTTTTCTTTGAAAGAGTTTAGACGGGGGATGCGTGTGTGAGTCAATTCAAGCCAATTTGATTCGAATTTCGAATAGGTACCAATCAAGGCAGGAGGAACGAGAAATTTGATAAGTTTCTTAAGCCATTGCCTTCGGTCGAGTTTTTGAGAGCCTCGATTGCTCTTTTTCATTTGCTCCTTGTGATAATCCGGAACTTCCTGATTCATTTTCCGATAAAAGGAATTAAGCCGAAGAATTAATTGCGCCCACGGAATCCAATTCCTGAAGTTTGGACAATAAAGAGGTTTGCAAAACGGAGACTTCTCCCGAAGTACGAAGATCCTTGATTTTAATCTTTCCTGACTTCTCCTCCTCCTCCCCAAGAATAAGAGCATACCGGGCGCCTGACTTACCCGCTTCCTTGAATTGTTTTCCAAATCCTGCCTTCTTCAAGGAGTAAGATGTTGAAAATCCACCTTTGCGGGCAACGGAAACGAGAGAAATGCCCCGTTTTTTCTGTTCTTCCGCGGCTATCAAAAACAAATCCGGAGCCATTACATAGCGGGGAGTCAAACCTTTTGATGCCAAACAATCGCTCAAAGTCATGTCACCTATTGCAAAACCACATGCGGGCATGTCGACGTTTCCTGAAAGTTTCTTCAGCAAGTGATCATACCTTCCCCCTCCCGCAAGCGCCCTGCCGGTCCCGGATGCCTCAAAAGCTTCGTAGACAAATCCCGTGTAATAGGCTAGTCCGCGAACAATCGAAAGGTCTATTGAAACATATGATCCAATCCCATGAGCATCAATCAAATCCATCATTTGCTTCCACTTTTGCGTAAGTTGAAGATGATCTTCACCAGCCTTCTCAATTCTTTTTGCAAGGTGAGTGAAATCCTTTATTTCCTTTATTTCCCGAATTTCGGTCAAAAGTTCTTTGCCTCGGCTCGGCACCGCAGTATCCAGGGATTTCTCAATATCTTCAGGAGATCTCCTCTCACTCTTGTCAATGGCATCAAGAACGGCAGGTCGGGCATGTTTACTTACTCCCAATTGATCCAGAAAAAAGATCCAGGTCGAACGATCACTTAGCCTTATCCTAAAATCATTCTGGGTGAGACCAAGAGTTTCGAGTATGGCAACGAGTAGAGAGATCAATTCGGCATCTGAGCGGGTGTCTGATTCTCCAAGCAAATCTGCATTGAATTGATAAAAAGAACGTCCTCTTCCCTTTTGAGGACGTTCGTAACGAAAATGCTCGCCCAGATTAAACCATTTGATGGGTTTGGGAAGGGAATGCGCCTTGGCTGCTACCATACGAGCCAGACTTGGGGTCATTTCCGGGCGCAGTGCAACTTTTCGTTCACCTTTGTCTTCAAAATGAAAAAGTTGACCGATGATTTCCTGCCCCGATTTTTCGACGTACAAATCTAGTGGTTCCAGAATGGGAGCGTCGAATTCCTTGAAATCATAGGCACGAGCAATTGTTCGACAAACTTGGAAAAAATGATTTCTTTGGGCACATTGCTCGGGTGGGAAATCTCGGAAACCGGGCAAGGTTTCAAACATGATCGAACGGTAGGGAAAAGTTAGGAAATTTGATCGAGATCAAGTTTGTGTAGACCGTTTTTCATTTCCTTACCGGCTTTGAATTTCACCACTGCTCGACGAGGAATCATTACATCGGTCTCAGGTTGATTTGGATTTCTACCGACTCGTGCTTTTCGAACCTGAAGTTCGAAGACGCCGAAGTTTCTAAGTTCTACATTCTTGCCTTTGGTGAGAGCTCCGCAAATTGAATCCAATGTCTTTTGTACGATATCGGTGATGTCCTTGTGGTTGTAGTCTGTGCTTTCGTAAATCTTTTGTACGATATCTCTTTTGGTCAAGTTGTTGGACATGATGGGGAATCTGTTTGAAAGCTTTTGGCAATGGGGTTATGTTAGATGAAGAATATTTCATAAATTCCCAACCAGCAACCACCTGTCAAACCCAATTTAATTTTAAATGCCAAAGAAAGAGGACGAAAATCCCTTGGAAGAAATCCAAAAGCAACTCAAGGACTTGTTGAACAATAAAAACGTTCAGGTCGCTTTTGCTCCCTTTATGCAAGGTCTGAAGGATCAATCCGGAGAATCCAAGGAAAAAGCTTCGAAGGATCCACCTCCTGCTTCTTCAGAACCAACAAGGGACGAAAAACTTGAACGTATTAGGGAATTCGATCGAAAGCCGAAGGAAATAAGAGATTACCTGGACCGTTTCGTCATAAAACAGGAACAAGCCAAAAGAGTCCTTTCGGTCGCAGTCTGTGACCATTACAACCATGTCCGCAGATGCTTGGAAGATTCCTCTCTGTTGCAGGCAGAATACGTCAAGCCCAATGTCTTGCTTCTGGGACCTACAGGAGTGGGGAAGACTTTTTTGATGCGTAACGTCGCCAAGTTGATAGGAGTTCCTTTCGTAAAGGCGGATGCCACCAAGTTCTCGGAAACTGGTTATGTTGGTTATGACGTAGATGATTTGGTTCGAGATTTGGTCAAGGCTGCTGGTGGCGACGTCGAACTCGCTCAATATGGTATCATTTACATTGATGAAATTGATAAGATCGCATCAGAAACATCGCGTTCGGGAAGGGATGTCTCCGGTCGGGGCGTTCAAATCAATTTGCTTAAGCTCATGGAGGATACGGAAGTCAGTCTTCACTCCCCTCAGGACATGATGGGACAAATGAAAGCATTCATGGAAATGCAGAAGGGAGGGGAACCCAAGAAGAGCAGTCTTTCTACCAAAAACATACTTTTCATCGTTAGCGGAGCGTTTGACCAACTGGCTGAGAACGTAAAAAAGAGATTGGATCTGAATCGCATAGGCTTCGGATCAATGGAGGAGAATTCCACAGATCAAGCAGTTTCCAAATTCCTGTCAAAAGCGGAGACCAAGGATTTCATCAAATACGGATTTGAACCTGAATTCGTCGGTCGGTTGCCGGTAAGGGTGGCTTGCGATGAATTAACCAAAGATGATTTGGCGGAAATTCTTCTCTCTTCCGAAGGGAATGTACTTGAGCAATATCGCAACGATTTCGCTGGATATGAGGTGAAATTCAAGATTTCCGATGAGGCGATTGAAAAGATTGCCGAGCACGCCGCACTGGAAAAAACCGGAGCAAGAGGACTTGTCACTGTTCTGGAGAAAACTTTTCGGGACTACAAATTCGAACTTCCTTCAACTCCCATAAGTTCCTTTTACGTGGAAGCGGAAACCATTGAAAATCCAAAAGCTTGTCTCTCCAGCTTGCTTGAAGAGAATCGAGATCGCTTGGACGAATCAATGCTTTTGGACGTCGAGCGATTCGTCGAGAGTTTTTTTCGTGATTACGGTTATCGTCTGCGCTTTCGCAAAGCGGCAAAGGACGCGGTGGTTAGGGAAGCCATAAAAGAGAGTCGATCAGTTCGGGCAATTTGCGAGAGAAAGTTCAGTGATTTCGAGCATGGTCTGGGTATTCTTTCCCAACGAACTGGAAAAAAAGAGTTTACGATAGACAAAAAAGTGATTGATGATCCTGATAAGGAACTTTCCCGATGGGTGGTAGAAAGTTTTGAAAAGAGTGATTCTTCCGGTGAGTAATCCAGATCCTATTTCCGTAAGACAAACTTTTGCCGATATTGCCCATCGTTACGATTTGGCAAATCATTTTCTGTCTGGAGGCATTGATTTTCTTTGGAGAAAGAGGCTGGTTGGTTTATCCAGAAAAGGTTCTTGTTCGGATATTTTGGATCTGGCCACCGGAAGCGGGGATGTAGCCATGGCGTTGAGAAAGAATTTGCCTGCAAATGCTTCCATCACCGGGATTGATTTTTGCGAACCGATGCTTGAATTTGCTCGAAGAAAACGAGATCGCTTGAAAGAGGGAGCAAAAACAATGCGCTTTCTGGTAGGTGATTGCCTTAAGCTTGCCTTTCGAGAAGAATCCTTCGATCTCGTGACCATTGCATTCGGATTGCGCAATTTATCGGATCGAAAAAAAGGTTTGTCCGAAATGCTGAGGGTTCTGAAGCCTGGAGGTCGTTTGATCATTCTTGAGTTCAGTCAACCTTTCTTTTGGTTTAGACCAATATATTATGCCTACCTCAAGGGCATTCTTCCATGGATGGCTCGTTTGGTAACGGGAGATCGAAAAGCATATCTTTACTTGGGTTCGAGCATATCCAATTTTCCCAACCGATCGGATTTAGCGAAAGAACTCATGGAAGCGGGTTTCGAAAGGATTTTTTCCATTCCCATGACTTTTTCCATCGTAGCGATTCATTTGGGTGAAAAACCAACTACCCATTGCCAGTTTGCTCCTTAATTTAAAGTAGGATGCAGGCGGTTGATCAATTTGAACTCATTTCTAATTTTGTTTTCCGTTTGGGGATCAATTGAATTTAGTTCGTTCGAATCCCAACTCGTTCACTGGTAAAAGAGCATCCGTTTGATTTGCTGAAGGGCAAATGGGCAATCGATTAGCCAACTCCCTTATTTTTATGCTTGAATCTGAATTTTTTTGAAAAAAGGATAAGATCAGAAATTTTGGAGAATGCATAGCCAGAAAAACAGACTATTCAAACTTTCTGTACCAAAGATGAAACAAATCGAAATTTGTACGGGAAAAAGTCGGGATAGGTAGAATGGCAACCGCTTTAGTTCGGCGAAATCAGTTGAAGGAGACTTTTCGCTCGTTCTTCGATGATGGATGCGCCCGCGGATTCCAAACGATCGCAACCAAAGGATTCAACGGTCAAACTAGCGGTGCAGGTAGCATAGATCATGGCTTCTTTAATCGCTTTGAAATCAGTGCGGTCACGCGATGCCAATCGACCAATCAAAGCGCCAGCGAAGGAATCTCCTGCTCCGGTTGGATCCCGCAGATCGGTGACTGGAAATGCAGGTATTGCGAACATTCCATCCTCGTGGAATAGAATGGCGCCATGTTCTCCTTTTTTTATGATGAGAGATTCGGGACCCATTTGTAAAAGTTTTTTTCCTGCCAAGATGACGTTTGATTCTCCGGTCAACTCTTCCGCTTCCGAATCATTGATGACGAAAAGATTAACCTTTTTGATCAAAGCCAACAATGCATCCCGCTCGACTTCGATCCATAGGTCGATGGTATCTGCAAGAACGTAAGTCTGACCCTCGAGTTGATCGAGTACATGCATTTGCAGAGCAGGATGGATATTTCCTAGAAGAACAAATCTTGAATCTTTGTATGAATCTGGAAGATCAGGTCGAAAATTTTCAAATACGTTCAATTGGATATCCAAAGTATCTCGCTGATTGAAGTTTTCATGGTATTTTCCTTTCCAGAAAAAAGTGGGTCCGGAATCATCCCTTTGAATGCCTTCCAGATCAATTTTTCTGGAACGCAAACGATTGAGATGCTCCTCCTCGAAGTCGTTTCCGATAACCCCCACCATCCGCACCTTTGTGAAATAGCTCGCGGCAAAAGAGCAGTATGACGCCGCTCCCCCCAAAATTCTTTCTTTCTCCGCATAGGGAGTAATGACGTTGTCAAAGGCAACTGAACCTACCACTAAAAGCGATGCGGGTTCGATGGAGTCGGATGAAATACTATCGGCCATGTGGTACATCTATCGGAAACGGTTGCTTGTTTCAAGGGGCTTCCTTTCGAAACAAAACCGAAAGAATTAGCATTGTTTGGGATTAAAATCGATTCCTTTGCAGTGAGAATTGTTAGAAATGATGAATCAGCTGATTTGATTGATTTGGCTTCGAAACTTAAGGCAGTGGGGAGCCCTCTGAAAGAAGTTAGAATTCGCCCCAGATTTCTTGCATAAGATCAAAAGTGTGGGGATCGTGTTCCTTGAGCTCGGCTCTGACAAATGGGTAAAAATCATTGACGCCAACATAGGATTCGGTCATCTCTGCGAAAAATTCCATATGGTTTGTTTGGGCATAATGACTTGTCGTCCCTCCCCGAAAAAAGAGTACTTTTTGATAAAGAGATCGTTTTTTGGCTCTTTTGTAAGCTTCGATAATGGTTGGATTTGCAAAGTCTAAAACTTGATCGTGATAGGCATGGGCCAATTCATGTAGGATGACATATGGGTGCTTGAGCCAAGTCGCTCGGTCAAGGAGTAGACGGGCTCGGGGAACGTGAACCCTTTTTTCCAATTTCGGATCATGTCCGTGCTCTATAAGCCAAAGCCGACTTGGATGATATTGCATATTCGACAAATCGTGATCAAGATCGACTTTGATAATGAACCTTTGCAATGCCTTACTTTTTTCTTCAGGCAACAGGTACCGAATACGCTGCAGATGATTTGCCAAGGATTTTCTGCATTCGCGATATGTTTTCTTTTGCTGTTCTGCCATTAGTTCAGGTCCGAACTCGACTTTCCACCCTTCCACTTTTTCAACAAACGGTTCTGGGAATGTGCAAGAGGACAGAGAAGCGTTTGATCGATTGGTCTCTGCGTTGAGGTTGGGCAGGAGCAAAAGAACGCATTTAAGGGAAAGGAAGCCGATCATGGGAGGTTTCCCTGCCGTGATATTGGAAAAGTACTCGCCAACACCACTTGATCGTCGATTTCAATAAGAATCGAGTAATTCCCGGGTTGATCGAATTTAAGACGATGAATGTCGTTGATCAAATTAATCCGATGTTGGGGACCGGGAGAATCGAATTCTCGTTCGATGATGTTTCTCGGAATTTCTTCGGACATGGGAATTCCAATGGAAATCCCCAATTTGTGTTTTCCCTTAGTGAGATCGGAAAAGGATAAAAACCAAATCATTCTGGGATGAATGACTGGAAATTCCTTAGCTCTTAAGTTCGAAAATATTCCCAGTAGGGTGTGCTTGCCTGTTGCGGGGTCGACATAGACGCTGTCGCAGGTGATCCATGCCAGTACTTGAGGCTTGGTTGACATGTTGATTGGCTTTTAATGCAGTCCGCTCCTCCTGAGAAGAGCATCGACGTCCGGGTCACGATGCATGAAGTTTCGATAAAGTTGATCAGGAGGAAGCGAGTTACCCTTGCTTAGAATCTGTTCTCGAAAATCATGCCCGGTTTGAGGGTTTAATATCCCTTCATGTTGGAATCGAGTGAAGGCATCAGCATCCAGAACTTCTGCCCATTTATAAGAATAGTAGGCGGATGCATAGCCCACTGGACTGCTGAAAAGATGACTAAAACGAAGAACAATCGTGCGAGGAGTGGTCTTCCGTTTCGGGAGGAAGGATTCAAGCACTCCTTGCAAGGATTCTTCAAGTGAACCCTTTTCACCATCTTTCCATTGTCGATGGAGAAAAAGATCAAGCTTGGAAAAAGCCATCTGTCTCATGGTAGTGTTTCCAGAAAAGAAATTACGAGCCCTAAGCATTTTTTCCAAAAGCTCATCAGGAATTGTTTCTTGGGTTTCATGATGTTTGGCAAAGAGATCCAAACTTTCTCTTTGCCAGCACCAATTTTGCATGATCTGGGAGGGAAGTTCGACGAAATCCCATGCTACATTTACCCCATTTAAGCTTCTGTGAGGAACTTCTCCACATAAATGATGCAACAAATGTCCGAATTCATGAAAAATGGTTTCCACTTCATAATGGGTCAGCAACGCAGGCTTTCCTGGAGTTGGAGCGCTCAGGTTGCCGCAGATCAGACCAAGGTGAGGACCGCGTGGTTTTTCATCCTCCGGTTCTGCGGTGCTGAGGTAATTCATCCAAGCTCCGCCCCGCTTGCTGGCTCTCGGATGCCAGTCTGCGTAAAAGGATCCCATCAACCGATCATTGCTGGCATCAAATAGATCATAGAAGCGAACATCTGGATGCCATACGGAGACAGGTTTCTGTTCATCCCCATCAATGGAATCCACGCGTTCATCGCATATCGTTGATCGTTGGTTGATGCGCAGACCGAAAACTCGGGAGGATAATTCGAACATTCCATCAAGCACTGACTTGATTGGAAAGAAAGGCCGAAGGTCCTCGTCATCAAAGTCGTATCTTTCCTTTTTTAATTTCTCTGACCAATAGCCAACCTCCCAGGGTTCAAGTAAGTCAATCCGTTGCCCGGTTTTCTCAGCCTTGAACTCTTCAAGTTCATGATTTTCCTTTTTGAAGAAAGGAATCGCTTTTTCCTTCAGTTCATCCACAAAAGAGTCCGCTTTAGCGCCGGACTGCGCCATTCTTCTTCCCAACAATACGTCAGCAAAATCTTTTTTCCCTAGCAATTCGGCTTTTTCTTGCCGGAGCTTAAGAATTTCTCGAATCAACGGTTCGTTGTCATGAGGATTTTCAACGCAAAGTTGATTGTTGGCCAACCAGATTTTCTTTCTAATTTCATCATCTTCCAAATATTGGAGAGCGGGCAACATGGAAGGAGTGTGAAGGGTGAAGATCCATGCGTCGGCTCCTTCCTTTTCGCCAAGTTTTTCCACCGCTGCAAGTTTTGCAGCAGCTTTCGTAGTCTCCGGCAAGCCTTCCAACTTTTCTTCTTCGTAAATGGTCAACCACCAAGAATTAGTCCCGTCCAAAACATTTTCAGAAAAGGTTTGGGTGATTTTCGCCAATTCGCCTGCGATCTCCTGAAGACGTTCTCTTTTCTCCATAGACAAATCAGCGCCGGCATCCTGAAAATCCATCATCGTTTCTTCCATCAGACGACGGTCGATTGAACAAAGGGATTGGGCTTCCGGTTTTTCTGCAAAATCGCGAAGAGTTTTCCACAGTTCGGGATCCAGGCAAATTTTGGAACCAAAGGCACTGACCAAAGGTAGCATTTCATTATGAACTTCACGTAATTCAGGCGAATTGCAGACGGAGTCCAAATGGGTCACTAAGCCCCAAGCCTTATGCAAATCATGGGTAGCCGATTCCAAGCCTTTAACCGTATTTTCAAAGGTCGAATCGGAAGAAGAAAGGTTTCGAATTTTTTGAATTTTTTCTTCGGCTTGCTCGAGAGCCAGGGTTATGTCTGCCTTTACCTTGTCATAGGTCAGAGTCGACCAATCAGGATTTTGTGAATGAGAAAGAAAAGGGTTTTTGTTCATGAATTCTTAAAGTTTTCAGCTCCAAATGGTGAGGAAATCGCTTTTCGGTAATCTGGATGAAAAATACAAAGCCTTTTGAAAACTATTCGGTGTCTTTTTGTTTTTTCGCCTAGGATTTTCAGTAAGAACACTACCCAATGAAGGCAGTAAGTAGGTTTGACGAGGCAGTTTTCCCAGATGATCGTTTGTTAGAATGGAATGTCGCATCTTTCTCTCCCTGGAAATCAAGATCAAAAAGTCCCACGTAATGAAAGGAAATTTCGCAAAAAATACAAACCATGGTGAGGTTTTAATCCATTTTGTTTCCATAATTTGATTTATTTTCAAGCTCTTCTTTTACAATGATGATTCTTTCGGTAAGAGCAAGGACAAGTCCACGCTTACAAACAGAGTCGAAGATCATCATGGACCAGACACCTGTCTTTTCTCATTCGACGCTTGGTTTTCTAATCCAAGGACTTGGGGAATAAAAACAGTAAGCAAAATAAATCCCGCCAGCCCCCTCCCTTCTTCTTGATTGAATGAATATCGATTTTCAAATTGGAATCATAAAATCATTCTGATTTGACGATTGATGTCTTTTGTCCTCCTTATTCGAACATGCCGCAGAGTGGAGATATAAGAGTAGAGGCTTTTTCAACCCGTTTCCTTCCGATTCAGACCAGGATTCCTTTGAAGTTTGGCACTGAAGTATTATCCTCCGTAACCTGTGTCCGCGTTAGAGTAGAAGTAGTGAATAGAATGGGTAAACATGCTCAGGGATGGGGAGAAACTCCACTAAGCGTACAGTGGGTCTGGCCATCAAAACTTTCATATTCCATTCGTCTTCAGTCTTTGCTCGAATTTTGTAAATTTTTGACATGCCGATGGAATGACTACAGGGAATGGGGACACAGTCTGGAACTTGGTCAAAGCTTGATCATGAAGGACTTGCCCATAGCTTTGGCGTTAAAGAACCGAACTGATGAGTCAGAGAATGAGTCAATTCCATGGCTTGCCGCGCTTGTTTGTGCTTCGGCCTTCGATCTTGCGATTCACGACGCATACGGGTTAATCAACGGAGTACCTACTTATCATGCCTACGGAAAAGAATTTCTCTCTTCCGATCTTTCTTCGTTTCTGAAACCTGCTCCGGATGGCGAAGTCTCCTTTTCCGGTTGTTATCCGAGTGATTTTATAATCCCTGATCCACCGAAAAGAATTCCGGTTTGGCATTTGGTTGGAGGAATGGACCCTCTTGACGAAGACGACCTATTTGGGGACGAACCAGATGACGGTCACCCGGTTCACCTCCGAGAATGGATTCAAAGAGATGGCTTAAATTGCCTGAAGATCAAATTACGCGGAAACGATCCTTGTTGGGACATTGGAAGAATAATCAAAGTGGGAACGATTTCAGAGGAATTGGGGGTGCAATACTTAACTGCCGATTTCAATTGTACTGTGACCGACCCCGCCTACGTAAATGAGATTCTGGATTTGCTTGAAAAAAAACATCCGGAAACTTACCGCCGGATTCTATATGTTGAACAACCATTTCCATACGATTTGAACAACAATCGGATCGAAGTTCATTCGGTATCTGCCCGCAAACCTCTTTTTATGGATGAGAGCGCTCATGACTGGAAACACATTTGTCTGGGGCGCGAACTTGGATGGACTGGAGTTGCCTTGAAGACATGCAAAACTCAGACTGGAGCCATACTTTCTCTATGCTGGGCCAAAGCTCATGGGATGGATTTGATGGTACAGGACTTGACTAATCCGATGCTTGCTCAAATTACTCATGTTTTACTGGGAGCGCATGCCGGCACAATCATGGGAGTGGAAAGCAATTCGATGCAATTTTACCCTGAGGCTTCTCATCGTGAGGCAAGAGTGCATCCAGGCTTGTTCACCAGAAAAAATGGAAAACTTGATTTGTCGACTTTGAAGGGGAATGGATTTGGGTATTGCATCGAGGAAATTCAAAAAGATGGTTTGAAATAAATTTTTCCTTTGCTTGAAAAACGAATTCAATTTGCTTATTTTGAGTGTATTAATTTATCCGGACCAAATCTTCTAAGAATATATTAAAATGAAAGAAAAAGTCTTTACCTTATCTGACTCCGCCGCAAGAAGCAGTTCCTCGGCACGCTCCGCTTTCATCCGTCGAACCTATGCTCATCTGGCCATTGCGTTGCTTGCGTTTGCCACAATTGAGAGTTTCCTAGTAAATTCAACTTTTGCAGGCCAACTTGCGATGAGCATGACCGGAGGAATGTCTTGGTTGATCGTGCTCGGTGTATTTATGGGTGTGAGCTACATGGCCAATAAAATGGCACTTTCGGACAGCTCGCAAACAATGCAGTACTTGGGACTGGGTTTGTTTGTGATAGCCGAGGCAATCATTTTTCTTCCTCTTTTATTCATTGCATCGAATTACGGGGGAGCAAGCCTGATACCTACCGCTGGATTGATGACCTTGTTGTTGGTTGCAGGCATCACAGCCACTGTATTCATAACTAGGAAAGATTTTTCCTTCATGGGCGGAATTCTAAATATTGGAGGATTTGTCGCTCTAGGATTCATCGTATGCAGTATGATTTTCGGATTTTCTCTGGGTTTGGTTTTTTCCACGGTTATGGTTCTTTTCGCCGCTGGATCAGTTCTCTATTCAACCTCCAACATTTTGCATCAATACAGACCGGATCAACATGTCGCTGCAGCATTATCACTTTTCGCTTCGGTTGCCCTTCTATTTTTCTACATTGTTCAAGTTTTGATGAACATGTTTGGTGGAGACGATTGATTTATTTCAAATATTCCCACTCCTCTGGTTCCTCTGTTATAAATTTTTTCTGAAGGTTCGTAAGAGCCCATTCTAAGGTTTTACCAAACCAAGCAGGGTTTGTTAACCCCGGATCGATATCTGAAAGTGGTCTCAAAACGAAATCCCTTTCGAGTATGGCAGGGTGGGGTAAAACAAGCCTTTCCGTCTTAACCACGAGTTGTTCAAAAAGGAGCAAATCAAGATCTATCGCACGAGGTCCATTCTCAAATACTTTCCGTTTGCCGAGGTCCTGCTCAACTTTTTGTAGAGCGTCAAGTAGTTCAAAGGGTTTCAATTCGGTAGTCAGATGGGCGGCGGCATTTATGAAAGAAGGTTGTTCGGCATATCCGAAAGGAGTTGATCGGTAAAGTCGCGAAACCGAAATGACTGAGGCGAAGTCGGATATGAGTGAAAGGGCAGCCTTGAAAGCGGCGACTGGTTTGCCGATGTTGCCACCAAGCCCAAGGTAAGCATTAGATTTCAACGTTGACTTGAATTTTGCGGAGTCCCAATTTTTTTACATAGCGGGGTTTGTCGACGGTCAAGCTTATGCTTTTTGCTGAAAAATGGGATTTAATGTCTGATGCCATAAGATGCGCGTATCGTTCGAGGCTTTTTCCATCATAGGATTTGGAGAATTTTCGCACTCGGTCGACAAGTTCACGATAGTCCATACCGTCCCCAATCTCATCCGTAAGGGCAATCAATGAAAAGTCATATTCCAACTCTAAGGAGACCAACAGATCCTGAGGAGCATAAAGTTCCTCTTCCAACAATCCAATTCGAACCATTACCTCGATCTCTTCCAGTTTGATTTTTCCCATGGTTGAAAATTTTTATGTTTTGACCGCGGGAGAGGAGAGTGCCTTCGCCACTTGTAAAGCTTGCACGGTTTCATAAACGTCGTGAGCTCGTATGATTTCAACACCCTTGGACACAGCGTGTACGGCAGATGCAATCGATCCACCAAGTCGATCCAGTGGATTAGGCGCACCGCATAAATGATCAATCCAAGATTTTCTCGAGGAACCAAGAAGAAGACCCCATGCCGAATCCTTGAAACAATCGATCGATCTCATCAGTTCCAGGTTATGCGATAGCGTTTTGCCGAATCCAATTCCCGGATCCATCCAAATTTTGGGAAGTCTGAATTCGTCTAAATCCATCTTTAGCTTATGAAAAAAGTCTGCCACTTCCTCTACCACATTCAAGTATTCGGGTTGATCCTGCATCTTTTGGGGGCAACCCTGAGTATGCATCAGTACATATCCGGCTTGGTAGCGTTGGGCCAGGCCAAGTAACTCCGGACAACCTCCTGAAACATCGTTGATTATATGAATTCCAGATTGTAAGCCGGCCTGAGCAACAGCTGGTTTAGTCGTATCGAGGGAAAGAATAAATTGATCCTTCGGCAACTTTTCAAGTACGGGCAAGACCCTGCTCAGTTCTTCCTGTTCGCTGACTGGTTTGCTCCCCGGGCGTGTGCTCTCAGCCCCAAGATCGATAATTTGAGCACCCTCTTCAATCATGCTTCTGGCATGTTCCAAAGCCGCTTCGGGATCAATGAATCTCCCTCCGTCACTAAAGGAGTCTGGCGTAAGATTGAGAATCCCCATGACTGCGGGATAATTCAACTGAAACTCTTGGCCGTTGAAATGATAGTCAGACACCAGCCGAATTGATCAGTTTCTCATAAAGAAAGCGAACTTTTTGGTAACTTTCATTACTCCTACTGGACCATCCAAGTTCCGATAATTTAGTGAGAGATGCTATCCCACGCCCAGTACCGCATAAAAGAATCTCCTCGAATTCGAAAATGTCTTGGTCTTGGGGAGTTCCACGGATTATCCTAAATTCAGTGGCTAATATGGGTAAAAGTTTTTGTAGAGTAATTCCATTCAAAATTCTTTTTTCCGGAATTAGCAATTCGTCCCCTTGAGCAAAGATTAGGTTTGAGGTGGCGGTTTCCCTGAGATCATTGTCTTTGGGATCTAAGATTACCCAGTCTTCCCTGGTAATTTCCAGCTCTGAAAGCGTTCCATAGAGTTCTTTTTCTACTGTGCACTTGATGGCTGGATTAGGTCGTCTGTAAGGTAGCAACCAACCTTCAACCGGATTGGCGTCACTATAATTTGGTCTCACTGCGAATCCGAGCAAGTCCTCAAAAAGGCAAATGCGTAGAAGCAGATGAGTTCCTTCTGAATGATCGACAAAGACTTCATCAAGTTTTTCAATTATTTCCTTTTCACTCGGAATCCAAGGGAGTTCCAAATGAGAAGCAGAGAAGCGGAGACGTTTTAGGTGCTCCTCCAGAAACAGAAAATTTTTATCGGGCAAAACATGCAAAGTCGTAAATGCCCCCATTCGACCCCATGGTTCAGGATGTTCGGAGGGATGCCCCGCTTTCGTCCATGCATGCATACCGAATGTTCTCGATTAATTTATTACCTTTTTTTGTTAGAAAGGATTCCGGGTGATACTGCAAGCCAAACAGTTTTCGAATGGGATCTTCAAAGGATAAGGGCACTTTCCGCACTGGATCCTTGGCGGTAATCAACAAACTGAAGGGCAGATTGGAAAGACTGGATGGGTCTATTTGCAGGGAATGGTACCTGCCGACGCAAAGTCGATTACCAAATCCTCTGTAGGTAAGGGAACCGGGATCGATTTCAATTTCTGTTTCCACTCCATGCAATACTTGCTTTTGGCGTATGATCTTCCCTCCCTCGGCCTCCAGCATAAGTTGAAATCCCAAACAAATGCCAAGCATGGGTTTTCTGCCGATGCATTTCTTATAAAGAAGGACTGATTCAGGATAGTCAGCTGGCTTGCCCGGACCTGGCGAGAGAACAATGAAATTGCATTGATCAACCAAAAGGGAAGTGATTTCAAGACGGTCGCAAACTACGACTTTGTCGAATTGAGCAAGCAAATGTTCAAGGTTACGGGTAAAGGAGTCCTGATGATCAACGAGTAAAATCATTGGAGAAGATCAAGCAACGCCTGTGCTTTAATTTTGTTTTCTTTGAATTCGTAACGAGGCGTGGAATCGACGACGATTCCTCCACCTGCTTGAGTGTAGCATTTCCCATTAGTAATGAGCATCGCTCGGATTATGATGTTGAACCTCAGATCTCCATCATCCGAAATGACTCCAAAACTTCCCGTGTAAGGACCCCGAAAGCATGGCTCAAGTCGATCGATCCATTCCATGGTTCTAATTTTTGGGCAACCGGTAATGCTTCCTCCGGGAAGCATCGCTCGGGCAATTTCACCCAAACCGGTTTGTGCACGCAATTCCCCTGATATGGTCGATACGAGGTGATGCAAATGAGCATACGATTCTACTTCTCGAAAACGTTCAATGCGCACGCTTCCCTGTTTGCATATGGTGGAAAGGTCATTTCTTTCCAGGTCAACAAGCATGTTGTGTTCCGCCACCTCTTTGGGATCACCGAGGAAGCATTCGATCACGGAGTCATCCAAAGAGGAGTGGGTACGCTGGTAAGTTCCACCGATTGGTCTGGTGGATAGGTTTCTGCCTTTTTTGTCGATAACGGTTTCAGGAGAACAACTTACCAAGGAAAACTCAGGGGTAAGCAGAAGGAAGGCTTCGGGCGATGGATTGGAAAAGTTGAGCTTACGAAAAGCAGTTAATGGATCAAGGCGGGCCTCCGCCTCAAATCGTTGGGATATTTTGATCTGGTAGGTCTCTCCGTCGAGAATGGCTTCACGGGCCGAGTGGAAAGTATCTTCATACTGCTTGTAATCCAAGTTGCAGCTTATTTCTCTGGCAATGGTTTGAGGACTTGAAATCCTGGAAGAATTCGCCTTGGTGAGGAGAGCTGAAATCTCTTTTTCCCGTCTTGGTTCGGTTGATTCGACATGCGTACTGCGCGGCAAAAATTTGATCAGGGAATCGGGTCTTCCAAACCATCCGTCGGGCACTTCCAAGTCACGATTCGCTGACAAGGATAGACCTAGATTGAAAGCAAGTAATTCGTATCCAAAAAAACCAATCCAACCGGAAAAAGAGAGATTCGAATGATCCTTTGTAAATTGTGAAAAATATTCAAATTCGTTTTTTTGCTTGGATGGGAAAACAATCATCTTTTCGAAGTCAAAATATGCAATCAAACCGTTTGAGACGGGCTGAACTGCCAAATGGGAAAGATTTAGGGACTTCAAGGCGAGCAGGTCTGCTGGGTATGGGAGTACAGTCATTGGAGGAAGTCAAGCAACTGAGGAAAATTAAATATTTGGTCTTTTTCCAGTGCGGGACGACCAAAGAGAATTGCCGACCATCCGGCGTTTCGGGCACCCGTAAAATCCCTCGAATGGCTATCGCCTAAATGCAGGATTTGATCTGATGAAACTTGAGTTTTCGCTTCCACTGCTCTGAAAATTTCCAAATCCGGTTTTTCACAACCTAATTCCGAAGATATGAAAAGATGCTCGAAAAGATCGATTATGCCTAGATCGCGTATCACTCCACGCAGTCTGGAATCGTTGTTCGATAGAATCGCCAGTCGATAATTTCTCTTTCGTAATTCCTCCAAGGTTTGAATGGCTCCTTCTGCTAAACGCCAATGTTCTCCACTTCCAAAAAGATTCCATAGTTCCTCGAAAATCGAGGTGAGTTCCTTTCCTTTTGCAAAGGGAAGAAACACTTCGGTTACCACATACTTCCAAAAATCCTTCTCCTCTCCGCTTGTGACTTCTTGATTCCTTTGAGCATCACCAAGGATTTTGTAAAAGCGGGAGTCTACGATTTCTTCATTTACCTCCAAGCCGTATTTCAAAGCGACGTCAGCGTAAACTTTTCCAACGGAAGGCCAAGGACGTATGAGGGTGCCGGCGGCATCAATGGTGATGAGATGAATTCGTTTTTGCATACAATGGAAATAAAAGTTTGGTGGTATCTTAAAACTCTGTATTGCTTACATGATACAGATCAAAAATTTCAGATGCGAGTTTTTCCAAATGGAATGGGTATGTTATTTATCCTTGGTATTTCCTTTTGCATGGCATGGATCGATCCTAGTGCGGTCGTTTCCTTTGATCCCCTTTCGACTGACTTGCTGTCCAAATTTGTAATATTTGGAATCTTCTTTCTTCAAGGATGGAAACTATCTCCTCCTCGTTTGTATGAAGTTTGGTCAGATGGTTTTGCTTTGTGCATGACTCAGATTGCCATTCTTGCAATTCCCATTGCCCTGGTTCTTGGAGCCTGGGTCTTTGGATTGATTGATCATGAGAAACTGAGCCCCTTTCTGCTTTTGGCATGTCTGCCCACTACCGTCTCGAGTTGCGTTGTCTACACTGAAAGGGCGGGAGGTGATTCTAATTATGCATTGGGCCAAGCTTCCATTTCCAATTTTTTAGCTCCCCTTTTCGTTCCACTCGCTTGGTTCTTCCTTATCAATCCAGTGCAGAACTTGGACTTGGTCAACGGAGAGATCTCCAGCTTAACAGTAATTTTCGTGAATTTAATGATGATGGTGATCCTACCTTGTTTTCTGGGTTATAAATCCAACAAGTTCTTTAGGTGGGGACCTGGAACTTTTGTCGGATGGATTCTCAATCAACTTCCTTTTCTCGGAATTGCCATCCTCGCTTATTTCGCTTTATGCGAGGCATTGTTGGAAAATGGTCGTGACTTATGTTTGAGAGAAGCGATCGAATTGTCGGCCCCCTTAACCATTGGATTTTTCATTCTGGGGTGTATTTCTTGGGTTTTGAGTGGTTGGATTCGAAGTGACCTTTCAGGTCGTCTGGCTGTTTTTTTTTGTTTGTCTCAAAAGTCCCTCGCCATGGGTATTCCAATGGTTCATCTGCTTGCAGGTAATTCCCTTCAGACGTTTGTCTGGATTTTTCCCATCCTCCTTTTCCATTTCATACAGTTGTTCTTTGGCGCAATAATGATTCCTCTCTTCAAAATTGGCAGAACTCAGAAGTTTGTAGATTGAGCGCTTTAAGGTTGAAGACTATCGAATTTTGGAGGATGAAGGCTGAGTGATTTGCAAAAGCTTCAAGGATAAGGAGAAAATGAGGCAAGCGGGCCGTTCCGCTGCCACAATTCTCGACAAGTTGTGTTCTCTTGTGAAACCAGGTATGAGTACCTTGGAGATTGATCTCGCCGGTGGTGATCTGATGAAGGAATTTGGCGTTAAAAGCGCCTGCAAAGGATACCGTTCCGGGAATCGGATATTTCCATCCTTTACCTGCTTGTCCGTGAATCAGGAAGTGGTGCACGGAATTGGGGTGAAAAACCGAATTCTCCAATCCGGCGACGTCATTTCCGTAGACGTCTGCATCAGGGAAAATGGCATGATTGGTGACAACTGTCGAACCATACCCGTGGGAAAAGTCAGTCCTGAGATCAGTCGTCTCCTTAAGGTTACGGAGGAATCACTTTATTTGGGCATGAGACTGGCGCTGGACAAAAATCGTGTCGGTGACGTTTCTCATGCGGTCCAGAAACACATAGAATCTGCTGGTTTTGCAGTAATTACGAATTTTGTGGGTCATGGAGTGGGTCGTTCCCTGCATGAAGATCCTCAGATTCCTAACTTTGGAAAGGCGGGTACGGGTCCGAAATTACGAAGAGGAATGGCGATTTGCATCGAGCCCATGGTGAACATGAAAAGTCCCCAAATTCGAATGGCTAAGGATGGTTGGACGGCTATTGCGGTTGATGAATTCCCTTCGGCTCATTTCGAACATACCCTTCTGGTTGATGAAGATCTACCTGAAATTCTCACTATTCCCGAAGGATGTGGAAAAACGGAGGAATATTTTTCTTCTAAAATTTCCGAATTCGCCGCGTAGTCTTGACTTGATGCTCAAGACTTTGGCAGATCATCTTTTTTCCTTCGACGTCGAATGGATTCCCGACCCCCATTCCGGTTTGATCCTGCATGGGGTTGATCTGGGAGAATCAGGAAATGAAAATCACCGAGATTCCTTTGAAGCTCTTTGGCATTCAGCGAGGAAGAATGGCGACCCCGACGATCATCAACCTTATTTGAAGACGATTTTGTGTAGGGTGGTTTCCTTAGCAGGAATTTTGCGAGAAAAAACAAACGGAGGGCAAGCGAGCCTGAAACTCGTTTCTTTACCTGTTGATCCGGGAGATTCCGAGAAATGCGATGAGAAGACGATTTTGCGTAGTTTCATGAAATCGGTTGGTCGAAGAAAGCCTCAGTTGGTTGGTTACAACTCTTCCCAAGCTGACATTCCGATCATCATTCAAAGAGCCATTGTCAACGGCTTGCCCGGAATGGGGTTTTCGGAACGTCCCAACAAACCATGGGAAGGCGTTGACTATTTCGACGCTAGGAATTCGGATTATAGCGTAGATTTGGCAGATTCCATGGGACAGTTTCGTGACCGTCCATCTTTGCATCAGGCGGCAACCCTAAGCGGAATTCCTGGTAAGATCGAAGTAAGCGGTGATTCGGTTGCCGAAATGTGGTTACAGGGAAAACTTGACCAAATCGTGGCATATAACGAATTTGATGCTTTCACCACTCATCTGCTTTGGTCCCGTGTTGCACATTTTTCAGGATTGCTCAGCACCGAACAATTCCATGAGGAACAGCAACTCGTCAGGCAATTATTGAAAGTTGAAATCGACCATGGTAAGGTACACCTTGAAAAATTCGTCTCGGAGTGGGATCGTCTTCTTGATCTGACTGATCAAATGTAAATTGAGTAATGTTTTCATTTTAAGGTTATCTCTTTTGGGCAAACTGAAGCAAGGAAGGTTTGCCCACTGTCCTTTTTCGATGCATATCTATAGATACACATGATTACTCAAGAGAAAGTCGAAGACGCCTTGGGGCGACTCAATGAAACGCGCGACAGGCTCATGGCCGAGATTCGCAAAGGAATAACTGGGCAAGAGGAAGTTATCGAACAATTGATCGTATCTATGCTTGCTCGTGGACATTGCCTACTGACCGGGATTCCTGGTCTGGGCAAGACTTTATTGGTTAAAACCTTATCGAGATGTCTTACTCTGGAGTTTAAGCGCATTCAGTTCACTCCTGATTTGATGCCGGCGGACGTCCTTGGATCGGAAGTCGTGGACGAGGATCCTGCTTCTGGTAGGAAGAGCTTTCGTTTTGCCGCAGGTCCGATATTTTCCAATGTCGTTCTAGCGGACGAGATCAATCGTACGCCTCCAAAAACACAAGCTGCTTTGCTTGAGGCAATGGAAGAAGGGCAGGTGACGGTGGCAGGGCAAACGCGGCGGTTGGATTCTCCATTCTTTGTTTTGGCCACCCAAAACCCAATAGAATTGGAAGGAACCTATCCCTTGCCGGAAGCACAACTTGATCGTTTCCTGCTTAATCCGGTAATCCGATATCTTTCCATGGAAGATGAGATCAGAATGGTTGGCGAGACAACCGGAACGGCTCGTCCTGATCCTGATGCCGTTCTGAGTGGAGAAGACCTTCTCGTCTTTCAGGAACTTACCAGACAATTGCCTGCGCCTGAGACCGTCATTGCATACGCAGTCGCCTTGTCCTCGGCTTCCAGGCCACAGTCAGAAACCTGTGACGAGTGGACTCGGAAACGGGTCCGTTGGGGAGCTGGTTCAAGGGGGGCTCAAGCTTTAATTTTGGCTTCCAAGGCGAAAGCCCTGCTAGCGGGTAGGCCAAATGTGTCACGCGAGGACGTCAAGGCAATGGCTCCCTCAGCATTGCGGCATCGAATCCTCCCCAGTTTCTTTGCTGACTCGGAAGGTTTGGACTCGGATGATGTGATTGCTCACCTTATTGAATCAGTAAATCCATAACCAAGTTTTTTCGTGCCTCGCAACGCAGAAGAATCTGTGCTTGATCCTGCTCATCTGCAAAGGATCGAAGATTTCTCATTGCTCGCTCAGGTTGTGGTAAATGGAGGCTTGCCTGGAATTCATCGAAGCATGAGACAGGGAAGGGGAACTGAATTTTTTCAGTATCGTCCCTATGAGCACGGCGAGGATTTGAAAGTCGTGGATTGGAAAATCTTTGCCAAGCGCAATGAACTGGTGGCAAAAACTTTTCAGGAAGACACTAATTTTACTCTATTTTTGGTGGTCGATGCTAGCGGTTCCATGGGCTATCAGGGAAGTCGTGGATCCTGTTCGAAATTAAGATATGCTTCCATGTTGGCTGCATGTTTTGCCTATCTCGGCAACCGGCAGGGCGATCGAGTTGGTTTGTTTGCCTATGGAGAAGAGGTTCAGCAATGGATTCGTCCAGCCACAGGGAGCGGTCACTTAAATCGTATTCTACGAGCAATGGCATCAATTAAGCCGCTTGGTAAAAATCAACATGTTCGAGCGTGGGAGCAACTTTCTTCATTTCTAACAGGACGATCAATGATTGTTTTTTTATCGGATTTTCTCGAAGCTGAAGTAGAACTCACCGAACGTTTGCGTTTTTCTTCATCTGCACATTATGATTCCCTGTGTCTACAGGTGTTGGATCGAGATGAGGTTGACTTGCCTAAGATGGAAGCCTTGCGTTTTGCCGAGATGGAAGGAGACCGTGAGGTATCGGCTTCACCGGATGAAATTCGTATCGAATACCAAAGAGAAATGGAAAAATTTCAGGAGAACCTTAAAGGTGAATTAATGACCATTGGAGCGGAGTTTGAGGTTTTGTTCACTGATCAAGACTTGGGATATGCTCTGCGTCGCTTTCTCGGTATGAGGTTCCGTTCCTAACATGTTGGAAAAATTAAATGCTTGAATTTGCTCAGCCAGCTGCTTTCTGGACGGCTCTTGCAATTAGTCTCCCCATTATTGCTCACATGGCTTATCGAAGAGTCACCCGGAAGTTTGCTTTTTCGTCACTTCGGTTCATTCGCCCATCGAGGATGCCAAGAACCGGAAAAAAGAAACCTTCTGATCTATTTCTTCTTTTCCTCAGAGTCATGTTTTTTGTGACTTTGACCATCCTTTTGGCTGATCCATACTGGATAAGTGCATCAGAGGATTCTGCTCCGAAGAAACGTACCGAAATACTCTTGGCTATTGACTTAAGTCCGAGCATGCAAGGGTGGGGTTCCATGAATGAAGCAAAACGAGTAGCTGTCGAGCGTATAAAACAAAGCGAGTCTCGGATGGGTTTGGTCACCTTTGGAGGAGAAATTTTGAATGAATGGCCTATTGGTACGGAAGAACAAATTTTGACTCAGGCGGTGGAAGATCTAGGTCATGATTGGCAGAAAGGAAATCCGCAAGTCATGTTGGAAGGGATCGCCAGTTTTTTTGGAAAAGACGCTCAGAAAAAAAATTTGATTATAATCAGCGATTTTCAAAAAGGAGACTGGCAATCGACCTTTCAAGATCTCGCATCAAAAGGGATTGATTATGAACTTGTTCAAGTTGGCAGTTTGGTCGCCCCAAGCGGTCGTTCCGCCAATCGAAGCATCGCGGAAATCAGAGCAGTTCCCTCAGGACCTGACAAAATCAGGATTTGGGTGGTGGTGCGCAACTGGGAAGATACGCCAATCGAGGATGAATTGGCTTTGACCGTTGGAGGAGAAGAGGCTCAGCGAACGGGAATTTCTCTTCCTCCTTTTGGTTCGGCTCAGGCACAGTTCATTTTGCCTGCCGGGACTTTTTCCAAAGCAAGAGTAGAATTGCTTGGTAAGGATTCCTTCTCACTTGATGACGAAAGAGAGATTTTGCTAATGTCCCCACCGGCTCGGAAGTTTGGGTTCTGGTTGAAAAATGAAAATCATCCGGACACCAACGAGGAAAAGAATTTTCTGAAGTTTGCAATTCTAAGCGCTGGAGACAACGGATGGAATCGATGGGAATTAAACCAAGACTCTGCCGATGCCATGCGCTTGGGGGAAGAGCTTCCATCCATCGATTTTCTTTTGATTCTGGGTATGGGAAACTGGTTTTCCGAAGAAAAATTGAGTCCTGTACTACTTAATTTTCTACAGGAGGGCGGTGTGGCAATGGTTACCCCGGATAATCTCTTTTCAGCAACCGTATCAAATATGCAGCAGTCGAAACTTATGGATTTTACTTTTCTTCGCCTTGCTGGAGGCGCGTCTAGGAATCCGACTCCTTTTCGTTTTTCCGCATTGGATCAAGGAAGTCCACTGGAGCAAGTCTTTGCTGGAAGTTCAGCAAAGGATCTCTATCTGACTTCAATTAAACGTTTCGGTATCGTGAGGAAACTCGCTCAGAATTTGGAAGTACCTCTTCGGGATCGGGAGGGTCGTCCCCTTGGTGTAGTCAGAAATTTCAAAAAGGGGGGGCGTTTGGTTTTCCTTCCCTTTCGCATGAGTTCGTCTTGGTCCGACTTGCCCTTTCGCAACTCATTTCTTCCTTTGATCATGGAACTTGCCAAACAAGGTGAAAACGCGTCCTCAAGCAAATCATGGCCAGTTCTCAAACCGGGTGAGACTTGGGGAGAAGAAAATTTCTTTCAGGCGGAAAAGCCGGGAGTGTTTCGTTTCCAGAACCAATGGCTGGAAGTCGTTCTTTCTTCAGCCGAATCGTCGCCTGATACTTTTCCCTTGGTTGAGATCCAAGATGCTCTGGGAAGTCAATCACTGAAACCTCCTTCCCGAGTCGAGTTAGCAGGTTTGAGTTCTGGAGAAACCCATTCTCTGTGGTTGTGGTTTGCCATATTTGCAGTGATCATTTTGGTTATTGAGATGCTCGTGTCTCGTCCATCCAAGTCCTCCCCAAAGGAAATCGTTTCGTCGCATGAATGAATTCATCAAGAGGTTGCGCCGGGAAACCTTTTTTTTCCTTTGCAACAGAAGTTTGTTGGCCGTCGCATTGGGAGCACTGGTATGGCCTGGTTTGATCTTCTTGCTGGATACGTTTGATAAATTTTATCCCATTCAGGAAAAGGTAGCTTTGGATTGGATCCTTACAGCAAGTGTAATCAGTGCACTCACCGTATTGAGTCTGGTAATCTTTTTTTGGATGAAAAGACCAAACTCCGAGAAGATTGCTCAAGCGACTGAAAAAGCCAATCCAAATCTCATGGACTTGTTCAATTGCGCTTTGGAACTAAATAAGAAATCAAAACAACGAAATCTCTCCTACATGGAAAATCGTGTTTTGGCTCAAACCGAAAAAAAAGTGCATGAGGTTGTCTGGGGTAAAGGTTCGAGACCTAATGGGAATTTTTGGCTTTTACTTGGAGCAGCATTTGCATTTGCTTTTTTTCTATCGCTTTTGAGCTCGAACAGCAGTCCGATTAGGAAAGCGCTGGACTCGATGTCCGAAGAACCTGGTTTGGATGTTTTCACCGCAATGACTGGGGATGACGATGCGATTTCGCATGAGGCGACAATGGAGTTCAGTTCCGGTACTGACGTATCAATTTTTGCTGACGTTACCAGAGGCCACCGGGGTACTAAGGACGCTTTCATCGAATTCCACGAAGATGCTGGAATTACTCGTATGGAAATGCTTACAACACCAATTCTGGGGAGATTTGAATTTATTGTGCCTGCTTTGCAAGAAGTCTTCGCCTACCGTGTGGTGACTTCAAGCTTGGAAGGGGAATGGAATCAATTAAGTCCGTATGACCCTCCAGCGCTAAAAAGCGTTTCATGGACAGTGGATCCGCCTCATTACACGGGATTGGAATCATTCGTTCATGAGGGGTTTGGCTACCAGAAGGCATCGGAGGGTAGTTTCATAAACTTGAAGTTGGAAGCAGAGAAATCCCCCCCTTTGGTGAATGCAGTCTTAAAGTGTACAGATGGCAACCATACTCTCAAACCACTTGGAAACAACAGGTTTCAGCATCGTTTTGATTTGTCGGCGGATTGGACGGGTCGCATCGAGCTTTCGGATCCCACGGAAAGTCACAGAGCACCAATTGTATTGGACGACATTGTCTTTTCCATGCAGAACGACGACCCACCTCTGGTTGAAATCTCGCAACCAGCGAAAGATCTTCAACTCCCCGCAGACGCAAGATTTCTTGTGGAGGTCTTTGCTGCGGATGATTATGGAATTTCAGATGTGCGAATCAATGTCTCTCATGCTGGAGAAAAGACCGAAGAATCGATATTTGTGGAATCTGGAGAAAAAGAAACAAACCTCACCTATGTTTTCGATCTTAACGAAAAGACTTTAGCAGTGGGGGATGTCCTGACTTACATGGCCCTGGCGATGGACAACAAGGAACCTGAGGGACAAGTTGCTCGCTCCGAGATTTATTTCATCGAAGTACTTCCACCTGAAGGGAATTCGACGGAAGGAAGTGGGGGAGAGGGTGACATGCAGCAAAAGGAAATTCCGGTAAGAGATTTCATCAACAAAACAAAGACAATCATTCGTTCCACCTATGATGCTTTGATCGAAGAAGATGAACTTGCACGCGAGAGATCCTCTCTTTCCATATCCGCAGATGCACTCAGTATGAAACACGAGATGACTAAGGTCTATGATGAGTTTGAAGGGGCATTTCCAATTGTGGACGGAATTGATTCAGGAGAATTACTTAATGAGGCGACTTATCATATCGAGCAGACTGAAATTTATGCCGGTGATCTCATGCTGGAGGAGTCTCTTGAGCCATCCGAAGAAACTCTACGCAAGTTGGTGCAGCTTTATGCACTGATGAGAAAGATGGACAAACAGAAGCAAAAACAGAAAAAACAATCTGAACTTTCCGAAGCTGGGGAAGATTCAAATTCCACTGATCAAGACAAACGGGAGCATAATCCTTTCGAGGAACTCGATCAACTTGCCGAAGATTTAAAGAAATTGGATGATCTGGAAGAGCGTCAAAATGAGTTGAATACGGAAATCGGAAGGGCTGCAGGGTCAGGAAAACAAGGCGATAAGCTATTTAAACTGGCCAAAGATCAAGAGGAAATTCGTAGAGATTTGATGGAAATTCGCGATCAGTGGTATGATCGCACAGGTAAGCTTGATGAAGTTGCCGATCTGGATTTGGCGGAGGATGAAATGAAAGGTGCGAGCGAGGATTTGAGACGGAATGATCCGCGTGATGCTGAACCGCATGGAGATTTGGCAGCAAATGCCATGAATGATGCGAAGTCCAAACTTGAGCAAAGAATGGCCGGTCTGGCTGCTTCAATGGTTGACCAGCTTAGTGAACGGGCGGATGAATTGGCGAAAAGCGAAAGAATGCTTGAGAAAAAGTCGGAGGAAGCGAATCCCGGTCAGGGCGAAACCTTGAAAGATCTGCAGGATCAATTGAATTCCAATACGAAAAATCTACTTGAGGATTTGGATCAAATGGCCCGATCCATGGGAAGATTTAGCGATAATGCCATGGAAGATTTATTGAAAGGCGCTCGCAGAGCTAGGGAAGATGGTATCGAAGCCTCAGGCAAGCGAGCTTCAAATGCTCTTCTTTATGAACGGTACGAACAAGCAGGCAAAGAACAGAGCAAACTAGCCGAGAACTTGGAAAGTTTGGATGGTGATATTGGAGAAGTGGCCGACAAACTGCGTAATACGGGAAACCAAGCTCTGAAGGAACTTGTCGAAAAACTTGTAGACACACAACAATCTCTCGAGGAAATGAATGCAAAGGATCTGAAGAGTCGTTCCGGTGAGTTGGCTGAGGGCTTGAAGTCCCTATCCGGCTCCGACCCAAGTGATCGTCTGAAAAACCTCACTGATTTCTTCGATCAGGTGGCAAATAGTGAAAGTCCCGAGCGATCGAAGTCAATGGCCGCCGCTGCCGTTTTCGATGCTTTGGATTTGGTTGAACAATTTTTTTGGCAAGAGGCGAAGCAAGATCTTTTGCGTAGGAATCAAGCTTCAACGGCACCTCCAAGTCGTTACAAGAGACAAGTTGAAGAGTATTTTCGTCGAATTGCGGAGGGCAAGTAAGCATGGGTTTGGAGGGATCGATTCCAACTCTGATGTTTGGTTTGGTTTGCATTTTGTTGTTTGCGAGTCTGTTGTATCAAGGCTTGGCATTGTTTGCTTCCACCCTCACTCCTTTGGCATGGAAACTCTTCGGTCTGAGAACTTTTGTGATATTGATGATTTTATTGCTTTTTGCCCGACCATATTGGGAAACTGAGCAAAGGGATGCTTCTAAACTCCGTCTGTTGAATCTAGTTGATTTGTCAGGAAGCATGAATGCCCATGATGACAAGTTTGGATTTCGTAGAATCGAGCTCGTTCGTCCCTTTCTTGACCTGACTGCTGAAAATTCATGGTTGAACTCATGTCGCAAGCAATATGGAAAAGTGGAGAATTTGGGGTTTGCAAAACAAACCGATCGAATGTCTTCAGAATCTTGGTCTGAGACCGAATTGGGTAGAAAAACCGCCCTTGGGGATGCCTTGAGGCAAGGACTTACATTAGATGATCCAGACTCACCTCTTGGTTCTGTCGTTGTATTTACCGATGGAATAAGCAACCATGGAATCCCCTATCTTGAGATAGCTGGAGAATATCGTTCAAGGGGCATACCTGTGAATGTGATTGGCGTGGGTCGAAAAGTGGAGCGTGGAGATCTTGCCATCCATTTCACCGAAAGGAAGCCCAATGCCACGGCAAAAGAGGAACTGTTCTTTTCGGTACAGGTGGAAAATGGATTCTCAAAAGAAGTGAAGACAAGTTTGAGTCTTTTTTCGGAAGAGGATCAATTGGACGAATTCTCACTTACGCTGGAAGCAGGCGAGATCAGAGAAATTAAGTTGCCTCCTCACATACCATTGGTTGCCGGACCTCATTCTTATCAAGTGAAACTGAAGGTTCCTGATGGCGACTCCGATCCCTCGAATGATTTGGATTCCTTACTTGTGGTAGTAAAACCGCCGGAAAACTTTTCCCTGCTGTATTTGTCGAATCAACCACATCCACTCTATCCATTCTTGAAAAGAGTTTTGAACAATGACGAAAGTTTTGAGTTCAATGCAATCATCAAGCTTGGAGAAGATGCATTTCATGCATTCGGTGATCTGGTCAAACCTGAAAGTCCGTCTGATCCTTCGTACTGGATGGAGTTCGATGCCATGGTGATCGATCTGGAAGTACTTCCGGAATTGAAACCCAATATGATTACTTCCCTCAAGAATTATGTACAAAAGCGTGGTGGGGGCCTGCTCCTTTTTGGCCCGCTGGAAGGTGCAAAGGAAATGCTGGGTGGTTTAATTCCGGTTCGCTCCATCGAGCGAGTCATGGCAAAGGAAGATTTGTCTCTGCAAACCATCCGGGAGCCTCTCTTTGGACCCGAAGACAAGACTGAAGAGATGAAGGCATTCCTCCCGCGAAGACTTCCTGGTTTTTTTGTCGAGGAACAGAACCAGGGAGCCCGTGGAGTAGTGGTTTCCCGGGCCAACGGGAGGTCTGTGCTGAGTGTGCAGGCATACGGCGCTGGCAAGGTTGCGTATTGGGGAGTGCCTCATGATTGGAGGAGGGCTTTGCAAAATGAAGATGGTGCGAAAGAATTTGGGATATTTTGGAGGGCAGTCATGCAATGGCTTGGTGAGGGAATTCAGGATCGCATAAAAGTACAGGAAGCGAGTGAGGTAGTCTCTCGGGGGACAGTATCGTCTCTCTGCGTGGATGTGTTGGGATCCGATTTCGAACCGTCCCTTGATGCCATGGTAAAAGCGCAAATTTCTGGTCCGGATGGCTTGGTACAAACCATTCAACTTTATCCGGAAGGATCGTTTGCCGGTCGATATGCAGGTTCGTTTCGTCCTGTTTTGCCAGGTGCTTATGAGGTTAGGTATTCCCTGAACTTCCCAGATGGTGAAAGTCTTGATTCTCGTGAATTCATCAGGGTTTCCGAGTATGGGGAGGAAGCAAGCGATCTGTCTTACGGAGAGAGAGACTTGAAAATGCTAGCTAAATTGACTGGAGGTGAATTTCGGGCAGTTGAAGACTTGGATTCCGCGTGGAAGCCAACTTTCGCCAAAGATCTTCCGGTAGTGAAAAAAAAGAGGTACTTGGCTGAGACCTGGCCTATTTTCATTGCATTGTTCTTGGCGGCGGGCATCGAATGGTTGTTGAGAAGACAATCGGGTTTGAGATGAAGAATCTTTTTTTGCCTACAATCCTTGGAGTTGTCTGTTTCAGCAATTTTCTTTTTCCGTTCAATCCGCAGACTAATGCAAATCTCAAGTCTAGCAATTTGGAAAAGGAGAACGACCACGTGGCGAAGCCTGCCATTCGAACTACTCAGGCAGAAACTGTTCGCAAGGCGAGTGAGGATCTGAGACTGGGTAAAGAGGGAATGAGAGTGGGAGCAGCCAAATTATTGGGTAAATATCCAAGTTTGCAATCATCCGTTACTTTGGTTGGAGCTCTAGATGATTCCAGTGCTCTCGTTCGTAGAGCAGCGATGGTTTCCTTGGCTGAACACTCCAGCAACGGTCATCCGTTGTACGAAAAATCACTGGTCGAAAAGGTTTTTTCAAAGTTGGGCGATTCCGATGTCGAAGTCAGGCGAGAGGTTTCTTCGATGATACCCAAATTGATCAGTGGATTAATGAGAGGTGGAATGGAGATCACAGAGATAAATGGTCGGAAGGTTTATCGATCCGTTCCGGCTCGGTTGCGTACCGATCTTTTTGAATTAACTCTCCGATCCTTTCTAGACGAAGATGCGATTGTGAGACAGAATTTATTGAAATATCATCCTTATCTGCGGGTGGATTTGCCGGCCTCGATTTTGATTCGGTTGTTGGGAGATGATGACTCTGGCGTAATGCTTGCTGCCTTGGACCGGGTTTCCGCAAATGCTGACCACCCCGACGTTTTGGCGGAAATTGGTCGGCTCAGTAAAAACCCTAGCAAAGGGATCCGATTAAAAGTCATCGACGTAGCCAGAGATTCCAGCAGGCATCACGCAGGATACCGTTCGATTCTCAGATCTATGACTAAAGATGAAGATCTTGAAGTCACTTCAATGGCTGCAGTGGAGTTGGCTCGTTTCGGAGAGCGTATACCCAAAGAGGTGATTTCTGACATAAAGAAATATTTGTTGTCTTCCCGTGGAATGAACTCACAGGTGACCACAATTCTCTACGCCGTTTCAGCCATGGGAGAAGACGGTATGGAAGTTTATTTGTCTTTGACTGAGCACAGCAGCTCCCGAATGCGTGCCATCGCATGGCAAAGATACCTGAGCATGAACAAAACCTTGGATCAATCCTCTACCTGGATGTCTGCTTTGAAGGATAGAGATAAAGGCGTACGAGATGCCGTAATAGTAAGTTTGAGGGGCAGAATAAAGGATTTGAATGCTGATGAAGTAGGGGAATTGGTAGCAAGTGAATTTGCAGACGTACGGATTTTTGCTGGCCAGTCCATGGTCTTGGCGGAAGAAGAGATATTGGCTGACTATGGTTTTGAATTACTGATAGATGAGAATCCTTTGGTGCGTTCCACGACCTTGCGGGCATTCGGAATGAGACGACCACCCGGTTGGATTGCAATCATGTCGAAATCTTTACTGGACAAAGACTACGACATCCAAAGAGCGGCCATGGATGCCTTGCTGGGTGATCGCGAACTGGGAGTGGAGGCCTTGCTAAAATATCTCGAGAAAAACCCCACGGCCAGAATCAGTTCGTTGGCTAAGTCCGAATTGTATAGATTGGGGGTTCAACCATGAGAATTAGAAATCTTTTACTTCTTCTAATTTTCATATCACATTGTCTACAAGAAGTTCTTGCCGATCAAATAAACAATTCGGAATACGGCATTCGCATCATGCAACTGCTGAGAAGTGAGAAGGGAACACGTCGCTATCCGGACGCCCTGCCTAGCTTACTGGCTACCATGAATGAAGAAACAACTTCGCGTTTTGACACTGATCCTCTTTATCTCTCCGATCTCACGGATGAACGTTTGATGGAAAACCCCATTCTATACGTCAATTGCGATGACCAACCTAATTTGGAATTCTCAATGGAGGAGAGGGATGCTTTGAGATTCTACTTGGAACAGGGCGGTTTCGTTTATTTGGACGCAGGCATAAAAGCCTCTTTCCTAGGGTCGGATCTTGGACATAGCTATGCGGCATGGGAAGAAAGACCGGAAGTACGCGAACTCTTTGACCAAATCTATCCAGATCAGCCTTTCCTACCTTTGCCTCGTAATCACCAGATATTCAGAACGGTTTACAAAGGTCTTCCAAATAATAAAGACTTGAAGATTGAAGCAGACCAAAAACGCTTGCCTGAGACGGTGCTGGACTTTGTGGAAAAGGAAAAGTGGCCACAGGGAACCTATTCATTTGTTGGGTTGAAGGTAAAGGGTCGGTTGGCCTGCGTTGCTTCACCCATTTGCGCCATGGGCTGGGGAAAAGATGAATTCGGAGCGTGGATTCCCCCTATTTCATTCAGGATTCGCGAATCGGCGGATGATTTTGACGAAAAGTTGAAACTTGCTTCTTTTTCAGGCGGAACCTACGAAGTCGTTCGCGAAGATGGGTTGAAGGATGTAATCTATTCCGAGTCTGGACATCGGCCTATGTGGGTACAGGAACCAAAGGGCAGATGGAGAATCTTCAAATATTACTCAGGAGAGGAGATCAGCAACTATGCCCACGCATTTTATACCCGACTGGGTATGAATGTTTTTCTTTACGCCTTGCTAAACTGAGAGAATCCAAGCATATCTGTGCCACAGATGAAGGATTTTCAATTTCCCACTCCACCTGATCCGAGTGTAGTTCCGTTTTATCGTAGAATTCCTTCGGTTTATTATTGGTGGTTTGGGGCAGTTATTTTGTTGGGTTTGACGATCATCTGGTTGCCGACTCAGTGCACCTTGGAGAACTTGAACCTGCCAAGCCAAAACGCGGAGGAGGTAACCAATCTTCAAAAACTAAACCAGGATGAGGATTTGGAATTCCGCCAAGATGGTCTGTGGTACGCCATCGGTTTGGAAGATCCTTTTACCGGAGTGGCCGAAGCTTTTCATGCAAATGGGGAAGTTCGAAGTAGAACTAAAATCAAGGACGGAGTCGCATATGGTCTGATTGAGGAGTGGGATGAAAACGGTACATCAGTTGGCCCACGTTTTAAAGATGAAACCCTTCAATAGGACCGAGTTTCGCTTACACCGCAACCCATCCGATCCTACAAACTGGGCAAGATCGCGGTGTTTGTCTTTCCATCATGGACCGGATTCGGCGTGAGGCTCGTCTTGAAGTTGACCGGTTGGATCAATAGTGTGGTATTTTGTCTGATTCAGGCAAATGAGAACTTTGGTTGAATTAACAGGAATGGTTCATTCTTGAATGAAGAATGGCTCCCGCCAACAAGACTGGACTTAAAAAGTTCAAGATTGGTACCAACCATATCAAAGATGCAAGAATTCCATGTAATAGGTAGCTTTTTTTCTTGTTTGGAGTTGATGGAATTCTGCACTCGATCAAATAACCATATTCCTTGCCCAGCAAGTAGCCGTTTATACTCACCTGAAGAAGGATTCCCAAAGGAGGAATGAACCAACTGACAAGAAAAAAAGGCAGAAACAAAAGGTTGATGCAAAAGCTGTAGGCAACTAATTTAGCCGAGAAAAAAGCAGAAGTTGTGGCTTTTGGAGGGGGTAACCATTTGCTTTCCGAAAAGTGTTTGGATTGTATTGCATCGAGAATATCATCAATGAAGATACCGAGGAATGCTGCGTGAATGCCGACAAAGAAAAGGTAGGCGAAAAAGAGTATAAAGCTGGCACCAATAATTTGCATGATTACTTTGAACAATACAAAATGATCTCCGAACCAACTGTTGAAACTCGATGCAAAAAACTCAATCATTTGACCAATCGCCCCCGCCCCGAAGAAAAGAGCCATGATTATTGCTCCGGTGGAGAGTACGGTTGCATAAATCAGTGGTTTGATGACTCTTGGATCCTTTAGCTGTCTAAAGGCAAAAAGGTAGGATTGGAGTACTATCTTGATCGTTTGAAGGACTTGCTATTTGGCGAAAAAATGCAAGTTTATTCTATGGAGTGAATTTTTTCCTGTGGACAAAACCGGAGGGTATTATCATAAAGGAACTGTGGATCGAATAGGGGAAATCGATGGGGGAACATAATTATACGGCAGATAGCATAAAGTCGCTCGATTGGAAGGAGCACATTCGACTGCGTCCAGGAATGTATATTGGCAAATTGGGCGATGGTTCATCGGAGGACGACGGCATCTACGTCTTGCTGAAGGAAGTCCTGGACAATTGCATCGATGAATTCGTCATGGGATTTGGCAAACAAATCGAAGTGGAGACAGACGGTTATTCGGTCACCGTCAGAGATCATGGGAGAGGCATTCCATTAGAAAAATTACTTGATTGCTCTTCTAAAATCAACACCGGTGCCAAATATGATTCGGAAGCCTTCAAAAAATCGGTCGGTTTGAATGGAGTTGGTATAAAGGCGGTTAATGCACTCTCCTCGACTTTCGACATACAATCTTTCAGAGACGGAGAAAGCCGAAAAATTGAATATAGTTGTGGAGATCCACTATTGCTGGACGAGAAGAATCAGGCTACGGAACAGGAGAATGGAACTCTCATTTCCTATAAACCCGATGATTCCATGTTCAAGAAGTTTCGCTACAGGAATGAATTCGTCGAGAGAATGCTGAGATACTATTGTTACCTGAACAAAGGACTGACGATTCGCTACAATGGTAAGAAGTTTCGTTTCAAAGATGGCCTGAAGGATCTATTGGATGAGAATCTTTCCGAAAGTCCCTTATATCCGATCATTCATATTGAGGACAACGACATCGAAGTGGCCTTTACTCACATTGAGCAATACGGCGAAGATTACTTTTCCTTCGTCAATGGACAACATACCACGCAGGGAGGAACTCATCAGGCTGCGTTTAGGGAAGCCTTCGTCAAGACCATAAGAGATTTCTCCAAGAAAAATTTTGATGCTCCCGACATACGCAGCGGTTTGGTCGCTGCAATCAGTATAAAAGTACAAGAACCCGTTTTCGAATCTCAGACCAAGACCAAACTAGGATCTTTGGCAATTGCTCCGGATGGTGACTCGATTCGTTTGTTCGTCGGGAATTTCCTTAAAGAAAAATTGGATAATTTCTTGCATAAGAATCCTTCGTTTTCGGAATCCATGCTCGAGAAGATCCAGCGCAGTGAGAAAGAAAGAAAAGAACTTAAGGGAATTCAAAAAATTGCTCGGGAAAGAGCGAAGAAGAGCAAAATTCACAACCGAAAACTACGGGACTGCCGGGTTCACCTTAACACTAAGGACAAAAACCGTTTCAAGAGTACATTGTTCGTGACGGAAGGAGATTCAGCCAGCGGATCGATCACCAAAGCCAGAGATGTTCAATTCCAAGCTGTCTTCAGTTTGAAGGGCAAGCCTCTGAACTCCTTTGGTCTGACGCGCAAGGTAGTCTATGAGAATGAAGAATTCAACTTGATACAGGCAGCTTTGGGAATTGAAGAGGATTTGGAGGACTTACGGTATAACCAGGTTGTGATTGCGACCGATGCAGACGTAGACGGCATGCATATTCGTCTCCTGCTGATCACTTTCTTTCTTCAATTCTTTCCCGAATTGATTAGGCAAGATCATCTTTTTGTTCTGCAAACTCCACTTTTTCGAGTCCGTAACAAAAAAAAGACCTTTTATTGCTATGATGAGGCAGAACGAGAGTCAGCTGTCAGGGAACTCGGCAAGAATCCGGAAATTACCCGATTCAAAGGTCTTGGCGAAATTTCTCCTGATGAATTTTCGCATTTCATTGGCAAAGAGATTCGTTTGGATCCGGTGAAGATCGATTTGCAGGAGTCGATCAAAGAAATGTTGAAATTCTTTATGGGAAAGAACACGCCGGAAAGACAGGAGTACATCATACGAAATTTGCGCTTTCAACATGATCTAGTGGATGAGAGCACCCCAGGTGATCGCTCTGAGGAAACTGAAATGGAATCTCAAACGATTTCTGAAGAAGTCGGCGAAGACAGCGAAGCCGCTTAATCTAATTGCGATGTCTGAAGAAAAAGAGAACGGCTTTGAAAAATTAGAAAAACCTTCTTTTGAAACAAATTCAGATCAAGTCGTTGGCAAAGATAAAGTCCGACGTTTTGATCCAGAGACTATTGGCAATGGAAACACTGGGGATCGAGAAAACGAAGAAGCCATTTACGTTGATGATATGTATGGAGATTGGTTTCTTGACTATGCATCGTATGTAATTCTCGAAAGAGCGGTTCCGCATGCTGATGATGGATTGAAGCCAGTCCAACGCCGAATTCTTCATTCGATGAAGGAGTTGGAAGATGGGCGTTATAATAAAGTGGCGAATATCATTGGTAATACCATGAAATACCATCCCCACGGAGATGCTTCGATTGGAGATGCTATAATTCAAATTGGTCAGAAGGACCTGCTGATCGATACGCAGGGAAACTGGGGAAACTTGCTGACTGGAGATTCGGCGGCTGCTCCCCGTTACATTGAAGCCAGGCTCACGCCTTTTGCCATGGAAGTGGTATTCAGTCCAAAAGTGACGGTCTGGGCTGTATCATACGACGGCAGAAACAAAGAACCCGTTTCTTTTCCCGTTAAGTTTCCTTTATTGCTTGCCCAAGGGGCGGAAGGAATTGCGGTGGGACTTTCAACCAAGATTCTTCCGCATAATTTCAATGAGATTATCGACGCAATGGTAGAGGCCTTGAGGAAGAATTCCTTCAGTCTGCTTCCCGACTTTCATCAAGGTGGCATTGTTGATTGCACCGACTACAATGGGGGTGCCAGAGGGGGGAGGATACGGGTTCGGGCAAGAATTGAAAAGGTAAAAAAGCATCTTTTGAAGATAACCGAAATCCCTTTCGGAACTACCACCACCAGCCTCATTGATTCAATCCTCTCCGCCAATGACAAAGGAAAAATCAAAATAGCCAAAATCGAGGACAACACTGCAGAATTCGTCGAAGTAATGGTTTATTTGCCATCCACTGTGTCGGCTGAGGAATCTTTGCCGGCATTGTATGCATTTACCGATTGCGAGGTGAGCTTGGCTCCAAACGCTTGTGTCATCAAGGATAACCATCCGCAATTTTTGTCGGTCAATGATCTGATTAGATCATCTGCCGAACGCACTCGGACATTGCTTCAGAAGGAACTTGAGATCAAACTCAGCGAATTGCAGGAAAAGTGGCATTTTTCTTCTTTGGAAAAGATCTTCATTGAGAAACGCATATATCGTGACATTGAGAAAGAAGAAACTTGGCAAGGCGTGATTGAAGCAGTCGATGAAGGACTCCAACCATATCACTCGATCTTTCATCGAGCCATCACTCAAGAGGATCTCCTCAGGCTCTTGGAAATCAAAATTAAGAGAATTTCCAAATACGATTCCTTTCGTGCAGATGAACTGATCAAAGCATTTGAAGAGGAAATCGGTGAAGTCCAGGGACATCTGGCTCAACTAACCAGATATGCCATTCGATACTTAAAGGAACTTAAGAAAAAATATGGAAAAGGAAAAAAGAGAAAAACGGAGCTCTGTCTTGATGAATCGGGAGAGTTGGCTCCCTTCGATCGGATTGTCGCCTCCAAGGTGGTGGTTGCGAATGAAACCCTTTATTTGAATCGCAAGGATGGATTTGCCGGGTTTTCATTAAAAAAAGACGAATCCTTGGAGAAATGTTCCGATATGGATGACGTCATTGTCATTCGAAAAGATGGCGTGATGAAGGTTATGAAGATTGCTGAAAAAATGTTTGTCGGTAAGAATCCGGTGAGGGTAGCGGTTTTTCGGAGGGACGATCAGATAATCTACAATATGGTATACCGAGACGGAAAGAGTGGAAGGTTGTACGCCAAGAAATTTAAAATCGGTGGAGTAACCAGGGACAAGGAGTATCCCCTTTTCAAGACTCATTCCAGATCGAGAATATTCTTTTTTGCCATTCATGACTCGGAAAAGAAAAACAGTCGTGTGCTTGTCCATCTGGATCCGGAACTGAAGCGGATCAAGGAAAGGGTCATCGAGTTCGATTTTGCATGGTTGGATATTCAAGGACGATCCGTTAAGGGCAGTACGCTCACTTCTCATAAGGTGGATCGAGTCGTCAATGCTCCGAAGGGAGAAGAGGAATCATCCGCAAACCGAGTAAATCGGTTGTCCATGCCGAAGGAAGAACAGAGAGAGAAGGAATCCAAGAGGACACCGAATGGAACCCCACCTGTTAGGAACAACGACGAACAGTATTCAAGTGGTTCGATTTCCAATACCAAAGGTGATCAGACGACCTTTGATTTCCCTAAGAAATAGTCCATTTCTTTAGCCTCGCCAAAGGGAAATATCTATGTTTAGCTAAGGGATTGTGCCAAGTTCCCTGACTAAAGAAGAAATTAATAGAAAACTACTTCATGGGTTGGCGGTTGTTTTACCAGTGGGAATTTTCTACGGTCCAGATTCCTTTGAAATATCCCGTGCGGTTGCTTGCCTAATCATAAGTACGCTTTTTGCCTTTTCCCTTGGGGTGGAAGTCGTACGACTGAACTACAGTCCTTTTCGATTTTGGTTCTCCTCTCATTTCGGCTCCATGATGAGAGAGTCAGAATCCAAACAACTTACAGGGGCAACCTATGTGTTGGCCGGGTCAGTAATTTGCAGCCTGATATCACTTTACAGTGAGTCTGCAGCAGCAGCAGCTTTTCTCGGGCTTACCCTTTTTATTCTCGGGGACGCGGTTGCTGCTCTCGTGGGAAAAGCGTTTGGTCGAATAAAAGTTGGAAGCAAAACGGTGGAAGGTGCATTGGGTTGCTGGTTTTTCTGTGTACTCACGGCGACTTTCGTTTTTCCACAATTGCCCACTTTCATGTCCGATTGGGGTGGGCATCTTTCCATCGTGCACATCATGGGAATTTCAGCTGCGGTAACCCTACTGGAATTCATCCCGATTCGAATGGGCCGTGTAATTCTGAACGACAATCTCTATGTGCCCGGGATCGTGGCAATGGTAGCTTTGATCATACGTTGAGTATTCTAGCCTTGAAGGATCCTAGGAATTCAATTTCTGCCAGTTTGCAATCAATAATCTCGAGGTTGTCTTCATCAATCCAGAAAATGGCTCTTTGATCATAGGACCTGGCAAGTGAAACAGCCTCCTCCTTGGAACAATTCACACAAAAGCTTTCCTCTTCGTGCAACCCGTCCAATGATCTTCCCAAGACTGGTAAGGCAAGGAAGTTCTTGCTTTTTAAGGTGTTCTTCAATCTTTCGTTTCTCAAATGATTCACTTCCTCACTAAGCTTCTCGTCCATTGGATTACAGGCAGTTACAATAGCAAAGGAATTGGGTAAGAATTCTTCCCGGCATCCGAGATGAAAAAAGGTGTTCGCATATTCCTCCTTCATTTTTTGATTTTTCGACCGATAAGGATTCTTTTCAATTTGGCGCGATTCAATCCAACCTAGTCATTCGGTTGAACTTGCCCAGAAAAAAGTGGTTGGACTTAATCGATCTGTGAACTTTCCAAAATTGACTTTATGTCCAATGGAAATGCAAAAGTGTCTTCACGCATTTGAATGGTTTGAATTTGTTTACTCTCTTTATTGAAGACCGTTGATTGATAACTTTTCCATGATGAGGAATTTTCATTATAAATTAGGCATCAACTCGAAAATCAGTTGTTTGTGCTTGGTTTACTTTCTAGTTGCCTTGACCTCAATGACTGCTCGGGCAACTTCAGATTCTTTTCTTCTGAAACACTTCCAACCTGCAGACATTTCCCTGGTGTTGATGGGAGCTGCTGCTTTTTCCATCATTCTGGCAATTCTTTCAACTTTCTTGTGCGTCAGGTATCAGGCCTACGGAGCAATGCAAGTCGTCAGTCTTATACTCGTTCTGGCTCTGTTTTTGATCATTGCTTTCGTTTTTCTTCATAAGTTCAAAATAACCTTTGTCGTCGCCTATTTGATTTGCGAAGTAGTCGTAATTCTGCCGACGGTTCTGTTTTGGGCTATGTCAAGCGGGGTTTTAAACCCATCGGAATCCAAAAAATGGTTTGGCTTGATCGGAGCCTCAGGGACTTGCGGATGTATATTGGCAGGATACATCGTGTCATTGGCAAGCAAAAGCCCAATGGTCAACGAACTTTTACTTGGAATCGTCGCCTTGCTTTTGATTTCAATAAATTGGATCTTGGTAAAAAGAAGCAAATTGTTCAAAATATCCGAATATCTTTCTTCTGAGAAGAAGATTCAAAGAACCAGTTTATATCAAAAACTCAGGATTCTCATAAGCGGTAGACAAGCAGTGTTGATGACACTGTTGGTTGTTTTTTCGGCTATGGTACTCTCCATCATAGACATCAATTTTAAATTCGAGGTGCGCAAGGATGAGGAAGACCTTTATGATTTTTTTGGTTTGTTTTACACCTACACGAGTGTAGCTCAATTGATCCTACAACTCTTCGTCGTAAGAATGGTCCTTACTCGCGGGGGAGTCTTGGCGGCCATCAGCATCTTACCGAGTCTGCTGATCTTGTCTTCAATCGGCGCTATTCTAGCCAATTCCCAAGATGCTCTCTACATTGGGAAATTCATCACTCAAACCTTCTTTTTCACCATTGAATTCTTTGGTCTTCAAATGCTCTTTTTAGCTGTAAGTAGAAAGCAGCGCGGACAAATGATTAGTGCGGTGGATGGTCTCACTCGTCCTGCCACCATTGCCGTAATCAGTCTACTCATAACTTATACCCTTCCTTTTTGGCAAAGCGGATTAGAATCGGAAATCGTCATCCGCCTGAATTTGGTTATCATTTTCCTGTGCTGCCTTTGGCTTTGCATTTCCTTACTCAATTACAGGCAATATTTGAGTTCTCTTTCAATGATGCTTGGTTTGAAGAAGATCGATCTGGAAGACGAGACTCAAGTGGAATTGGATCCCAAATTCGTCGGGGATTTAAAGCGGTCTTTTCGTAATGCAGAAGGAGAAGACGCTTTATTGCTCTCTGAATTTGCTTTGCAAATGAAACTGGAAGGATGGAATGAAGAATTTCGCGGTTGCCTCGATCACGACGTCATGAAGTTTAGAGAGAATGCGATCATCTATTTGGCAAGATTCGAAGATTTGAAAAAATTAAGGAATTTGCTCCCTAAAATCAAACGAGATGCAGAAAAAATACAGAATTCCTTCATCGATTCTCTCGCTCAATCTGAACGCAAGGAAAAGTATGATCTCATCATGGAATTTCTTGGGTCTTCCCATGATCAAGTGATTTGCAATGCGGCTACGACCCTTATGAATTCAGACATTTCACACAAACGTGGTGAAGGTGAAAGAATTTTCAATCAGTATCTGCGTTCCGAGAACCAAATTCAACGATCAAATGCCATCAAAGCCTTGCCAAGATTGAAAAACATGGACACCAGCGAAATCATTTACGATCTTCTCATTCACTCGAATCCAGATAAAATCGAAGTGGCCCTGCAAAGCATCCAACCAAAAAATTTGCATGGTATTTTTCCTCAATTGCTTGATTTGGTTCAAAAGAATGCAAACAGAGCCATGATATTCAAAAAAGTTGGAGCTTGTGGTGAAATGGTTAAAGAGATCATTGATCGAAAAATTCGAGATAATTTGCAAAATAAGGATACCGAGGAACTTGCTGCGCTTCTAGCTTTTAGAATGGAAACAACTGAGATCGAAAAGTCGGATGAGATTGAGGCTTGGCTAGCCGAACTGGATGATCACTTTCAGAGGGAAATCTTGGAAGTCCATTATGTCCGAAAGGTCGGCATGGTTTCAAATCCGAAGAGCCTATCCTCCTGGGCAAGGTCAAAATTGGGAGATGTTTTGCAGAGGGCGAAAGAGCATGCAAACCTACTATCTTCAATTCCTGATGATCCGAAATACGAGGCTCTTGCATTCATACTTTCGAATAAGCAAAAGAATTTGACTGCTTTGCTCTCTGAAATTCTTGGTATTCTGAATCAAAAAATAGATTTCAAGAAACTTTTTGATCAGGTTATAAAGAATGGTCCTGATGCAAAATCCGAAGTCGAAGAGATTTTGAAGGGCGTTCTCAATCTCAAAATTGGCAAGTTGTTGATGCACACAACTCTCTGCAAAGTGGGAAGCGGTGAAGAAAAAGAATATGATTATTTTTTTGAAAAACTTTCGCAAAGTTCTTCGAGTTGGTACAAATGCGCCTTATTGTTGGCCATGTCTTCAAAAAGTTATGCATCTTATTGGGATTTTGTCGAAAATGCTCTTGTTGATGAAGATTCGATGGTGAGGGAATGCGGGTTGCAAACACTAATCAACCATGAGAGGAATCTCGAGAAAATTAAAGTCAAATGCATGAAGATGAGAAAGGACGTTTGTTCCGAAGTTGTGCGCCTCGCTGCATCGCAGATACAGATCGCCTAGAAATGTTGAACATCCGAAAAATATTACTGCTTCGAAAACTGCCATTGTTTCAGCACATGAGCCCTGATGCACTCTCCGCTCTCGCTAAGATCGCCAACGACAGGATTTTTGCAAAGGGAGAAGTGGTCTTTGTCAAAGGCGAGGAGGGAAAGAGCCTTTTCATCATAGTAGAAGGGGCAGTTCAAATTCATGAACACACAAACTCAAGTGAACCTCATAGGGAGCTGGCAACTTTAGGGGAGGGGGAATTCTTTGGGGAACTCAGTATCCTGGACAACGAGAGCAGATCTGCTTCAGCAACCGCCGTCGCCGACTCCATTCTGTTGGAAATTGGACAGAATCCATTTCAAAAACTGCTTGTTGAAAACTTCGAACTCTCGCAAAATCTTCTTGCCGCCTTGGCGAATAGAGTCCGAAACTTGTCTAAGAAAATTCAAAACAATAATTGAAGGAAATGAAACTTCCCAAACTCACTTCTTATCTACCAGACATTTCTCTGGCTGTGATCTTGTCGATTTTCGGGATTCAGGCTTTCTCCGAGCCAACCAGCTCCGAGTCCTCCTTTGATTCTGGTTCCTACGAAGATTCAATTCTAGTTGCCCAGAACTTTTCCGCCCCTCCCTCTTCTTCCCAAAAACCAGTGGGATCTGCTTCAGCCAACGTTCAACCCTTTCCTCCATTTTCTCCTCAATCTCAAAAAAAACCATTGGCCTTGCCTAACACCATGCAAGCACCACTCCGTCCGAACCCTTTGCCCCCTTATTTCGGACCGCCTCCTCCAACGGCTCCATCGGCTCCGCCTGGACCGCCTCCGGTAGGCTCTCCCCAAAGTCCACTTGCATTCCATTCCCATCAACTAAGCTACATGCAGAGCGACCGCGTACTGGGTTTGCTTAAGTCGTTGGGATACGCAACCATTGAATTTGCCATTGGCAGGGGCGAATCCATTTACCAAAACATCTTTACCGTGATGCCCAATTTGCAGAAATATCCATTGGTCATCAAACTTCTCGATTCCTCAAAGACCAGTTTGATGCAACCTGCTCTTGACGGGGGGCGCGGGAGTTTGGTTGGGAATCAATTGGGCGGAAGTTATCTTCACTCTTCCACCACCGGAGCACCTGAACAGCGTTTGCTGATTGTTTATGAAAAAAAATTTCCCGACCAACTGAATACTCTTCTCAACTTGTTGAGAAACGAGGTCGACGTTCCTGCAGACCAAGTGGTCATCGAGTGCTTGGTGGTGGAAGTCAGAAATACCAGAAGTGGTTCCTTAGGCCTCGAATATGGTCTGGAAGATACTAAGGTTTCCACTCAAATCGGAAGTTCTGGACTGATAAGTGAATTTGAATCAAGAGAAACCGGACTGGCGGATGCAAAATTCAATACGGTGATCACGGAATACGTGGATAATATTCCAATTTATGGAAGCAGTCGGATTGCACCCTTGGGCTTTCGGGCAAAACTCAATGCATCCATTTCAAGAGGAGATGCCAAGATTTTATCCAATCCGACTATCCTTGTCTTAGATGGTCGGCAAGCCTTGATTCGAATTGGAAAACAACTCCCCGTACAGCAGAGAACCGTCACTTCAACGGGGCTTGATCGAATAAGCTACAATTACGTCAATACGGGAATCGTTTTGAATATACGCCCCAAGGTTTCCGAAGATGGTTCCGAAGTCACGATGCAGACGGAGACCATCGTCAGCAGCTATAATTTGAACCCGGACGCTGAGGCAGATGATCCACCACCCGAAATCGAAAACAAGACCATTCAGAGTTTTGTTCGGGTCTCCGACAATACCCCTTTCATCATCGCAGGATTAATCGAAAAAGAAGACCGAAACAACAACAGTGGGGTACCTTTTCTCTCAAATATTCCGATTCTTGGAAATCTTTTCAAAAACGAGATGGAGGAAGGACTTGATCGGGAAGTGATCATCGTTTTGACTCCTCACATTATGGACGCAAAGGAGAAATCCTTCAGCTATGTAATACCTAAGGATTCACAAACCTTTGACTCATTCGACAATGTTCTTTTCCGAAATGCATATCGCATTAGGGATGAAGATCTTTTTGATCTGTCCTTTGCCACTCAAAGCGATTTCTATCGGAAAATACTCCTTGAATTGGAACAATACAAAAATGATTACCCGGATACCACGGAGAACGATTCTTTCTTCCGCTATCTGGAAGATAAAGTTCCGGGTGAAGAGGTCATTGTACGTCGCATGATTTGGGAAATCGTTCATAAGCTGAAGTATCACCAGCACATCTCGGACGATCATATTCTACTTTTTGAATCAAAGGAAGAAAAAGCATTCGGCAATCAATTTAATACCCACTTGTTGAGTTCTCTCATTCAACGAATCGAGGATGGATCCGAAAATTCATTGGTTTTCAATTTTGCGAAACACAAGGAAAAGTTGAGCGGACCCTTTGAGCATCCCCGTGCCTTGATCTACTTGGAAAAAGTTCTTGATCCTACGAATTACATTGAGCAAATGAGTATTCTCAACGCCGAGGACGAGAGCCGAAATACCATGCTGTTATGCCCCGTCGTTTCCCCACCAGGAGTACGTGGAGCTTCGGCCATTGAGATTCTAAAGGGGGTGCTGGTACTCAAGCGCATCCTTTCCTTGAACAGCAGTATGCCGGTCACCATTGAGGAATTTCGAGTGGGTAGACAAATCATTTTTCCCACAGAGCAGGAATTAAAAGACAAGTACCATGTGATCGATTACGATGCAGCTCGCTTCTTTTATGAAGTGATCAACTACTATCCTGAATTTGAACGTGCATTTAATCGTGATTCGGCTTTGATCATGAAAAGAATCAAAGACGCTCGGAATTGACTCCCTTATGCAAAATCATTTCTTGAAACTTTTCGAATTTCAAGATTCAAAGTAAAAGGATTCTAGACTGGTATCCGGTTTAAGAGGGTTGGAGTATATTGCAGAGTCTGAAATCAATTCATTCGTTGCAATACCTTTTGGAGTTATGCAACTCCTCCTACGTTCTACTGATCGGTTGCTGAGATAAGAAAGCAAGAGGTGCAATTTGATGGAATGCAGGGTCTGAAAACAAAGGTTCTTCTTTATGCTCAAGAAATTTCATGACGAATAAGTTGGTCAAACAATTCCTGAAGAATTTTCCCTTAATACTCAGTTATGAAATTAATTATCCATCATTCCTTTGAAGACCAAAGATCAAATAGGTCAAGTATCTGATTAACGAATTTCTTCTGTTCTGGTTTTGGGCAATTTTCTTTCCAATCAAGCAGATAGTTTCTGAAATTTTTGGATTCGGTTGCGTTTTGATCGTTTAGGTAAACGCAGGACGACCAAGAGTGCGCGTTCGAACGGAAAAGAGGATAGAGTTTGGTTGCGATTTTGGAATGACCCGAGTGATTCGAAGAATCCATAGAAAGCGAATGAACGTTTTTCCGATACCAATCTGAGAACTTCTTGCCTTCGGTAAGTGAATGTCTAGTCATCCGCTTTTCTGCATATTTGCTGAACTCCTGGGCGTATTCTTGCCAATTCGGATAGGGTGGGCATCTTTCCCATCGATCACTTAAGGAATGGAGAGCGTAAAGTGAAAAGACTTCGCATATGGACTCTTCAAACCATAGGTTCCCATGGCTTCTTTCATTGAAACCGCAAATAATGTGTCCGATCTCGTGGGCAAACTGAAAGGCGTACCGGCACCAGAATTGATCATTTGCATTCAAATTGACCAGATATTCTCCTTTTTTTCCTCTTTGGAACAACACTATGGGTCCGGTAGATGATTTGCCCACCAAGATGGAATTCCAATTCTTCTTTCCCGTAAGCGGAAAAAGATCCTTTGTGACCGAGGTGAGAAGTCTTTCAACATCCAAAGGACAAGCATTTCCCCAGTCCCGATGAATGAGTCTGATTTGGGGAACGGAGCTTATGGGTTCTTCCAACTGAGATTGTCCAAAGGGGTCCTGTGTGTGCTCAGTCAAAGCTAGGCCAATAAGCAAACATGCAAATCCGATCATGGAATGCGCATGGACGGCTCACCTTCCAGCCATCCCAATGAAATCAGAAATTTGTCGACTTCAAGAATGGTTTTTTCATAGAAATTACCTTCCTTTCCATAGTTGAAAAACCCGTGTGTCTGACCCTTGTAAATGTAAAGTTTGGATAGACTGCCCACTTTTTCCATTCTTCTCTTGAATTTTTCCGCAGTAGATTCGGGAATGAGATTGTCCTCCGAACCAAGGAAGACGATGGTTGGAGGAATGCCTTTGCGGATATTGTGCATAGGCGAGATCTCTCTCCATCTTTTCTGCACCCGATTGTAGCCGTATCCTTCGGGTCCGTTGTCGTAAACCGGATTGAATAGAATCATTGCATTTGGCCGAGAGGATATCAGAAGGTTCTCTCCCTCTTCGTTCATTCCTTTGATCGTTCCGGTAGCTGCCGCCACATGACCGCCGGCAGATCCTCCGCCTGCGGCAATGCGATCGGGATCAATACCCAGTTCCTCAGCCTTGGAGCGAATCCAGCGCACGGCAGATTTTCCATCTTTTACGCACTCGAAAGGAGTAGTTTGCTGTCTGGACTTCACACGATAGTCCGCGCTCATGGCCACCATTCCACGGGAAGCCAGGTATCGGCAATGGGAGGCGAATTGATTTGGATCTCCTCCTTTCCATCCTCCTCCAAAGAAAAAAACCACGGCAGGACTTTTCCTCTTGGTGTTGTATTCAGCAACGGAGGGAAAAAACGCATTGAGTACAAGTTTCGCTTGAGCTGTTTCCTTGTAGATGAATTGCTGTGCTCCTTCAATAATGTTGCCGACCTCCGCTTTTGCATGAAGCGATACGGACAAATAAACAACTAGCCCTACTGCGATCCGTTCAAATTTCATGATTTTGCCCTACGAGCTAATTGGTCATTGCAAGAAATCGGCCTTTATTTAGACGGGTGAACGATCTGAAACGTAGAGGGGATGACCAAGACACGGATTTTGAACCTTGGATTTGATTCAGAAAAAGATTCTAATAAGGGGGTGGAGAAATGTATTCGATCTCTTGCCCAATGAACTGACTTCCTCCCTGTCCGTTGATTTCGTAGCTTCCATCCGCGGATGAATAGGGTGAAGAAATATAATACAAAGCATCGTCCGTAGATGGAACGTCAATGCTTTCCGCAGGAGAGATTTCTTGTTCCAAATCATGATGGGAATTGGTTCCGGGGTCCATTTCTTGATTTGGCGAAAGAGCGTCAAATTCTCCCGAAGAAGGATATGCTCCATCGATTTCATAAGGAGAATCTGGATCAGTATTGAAATTCGAATCGGAAGACTGTATTCCATCCTGATTGGAAGATGGAAGTCCTTCATTCGGACTCGTATACTGTTCCAAGCTGTAGTCATAGAAAATAAGCTCGCCGTCCCTATTCATGAGAAAATACAACCAGTTGTAAGATTGATGGGAATAGAGGAAAGGCCAGACTCCTTCTCTAGTCCAAAGCCATCCGTTTTGGGCAGACCATAACCAAATTCCACCTGTCTCGTCGGAGTGAACGAAGATCCATTCAAGGTCATCTTGGAAAACCCACCCCGAAGACATCATCGGATCCATAAACAAGGTACCGAACCAAGGCGACTCGAACCAGCCTCCACCTACGGAGACCAGACCCGCTTTCCATTCAAAACTTGTCGCAAGCGGTGGAGTGACGAATCTCCTTAGGGATCCGAAGGCGTGGCTCTCACCATCTGCATATGTTGCAAAGGCGCGGAAGTAGTAGGTGGTGTCTGAGATCAGATTACTGGCAAGTGATTCAAAAACAGAGCTGTTCTCATGCCCCTGCTCCTCCTCCTCTTCTTCGTGGGCTGTGTAGATGGAAGTAAGAAGGACCTCGTGTTCAATCAAATCGATGTTTTGACCAACAATAAATCCGACGGCCAAGTCATTTTGATTTCCATCGAAGAGAATGTCTCCGGAGAGCAGGACACCTCCATCAGTTCCAACAGAAGAGGGTAAAGTGGCTACGATGGGGCGATTGACTAACTGATTGTCAAGTTCTTCGACAACAATCTCCTCACCAATGTGGAAATCCTTGACCATCGATGGATGTACGAGACAATAATAAACCAGAGATCCAGAGAAATCCTCAGGTATGGTAAGAGTGATGCAATCTTCGGATGAAGTTCCCACCAAAGGCCCGCCGACGGCATGAGGTGAGGGCATTCCCCAGTCTTCTCCTATATCGAAAGGATGTTCTTCGGAAATATTGAAAGAGTAAAATTTATAGGTCTGACCAGTAGGGAGCGAATAGGTGGAAAAATCCACTGGCAGACCTTCTTCATCGGTGAAGGTGTAGTAAGGATCGTCAAACGCACCTCCGCTAACGTAGAATGTAGCCGCTGCGTCAACTTCAGGCATGGTGTTGTCTTCTTGCGATGAAGTGTCCAAGGGGAAAGGATTGGAATCGGCGTAACCGGATGTGGGACCGGAATCGTGTGGAATATCTCCACCAAGGGTATCGAGCGGAAAGCCGTTGGAATCGGCGAAGCCGGACGCGGGTCCGGAATCTGTCGGAATATCACCACCAATGGTATCGAGTGGAAAGCCGTTGGAATCGGCGTAACCGGATGCGGGACCGGAATCGTCCGGAATATCTCCACCAAGTGTATCGAGCGGAAAGCCGTTGGAATCGGCGTAACCGGATGCGGGACCGGAATCTGTCGGAGTATCACCACCAAGGGTATCGAGTGGAAAGCCGTTGGAATCG
>CACMZN010000007.1 GCA_902618175.1 uncultured Verrucomicrobiota bacterium | reverse complement strand
TGCAAGACTGGTACAAGGTACAAGGTCCCATCGCAACCCGGCAGAAACTGGTTACCATCAATGTGGGAGACTTATGGCCCGGACAGGAATACCGTGTGCCGGTCCGCATGGTCGTGCCAGCCAACCGTAAAGCCAAAGGGTTTCATCTGACCGGAGGAAGCACCCCTTCACGACTGGAAAAGGATGCCCGACCCAACCCCACCGAGCGTGAACTTTTGGAGGGTGGTGTCGGCCTTGTCGTCACCGTGGTTCAGGAACCGGGGACCTATGGCCAGCGAGCATTATCCCAGGCGGCGGAGAGGAGGTTTGCGGAGACCCTCAATCCCAGATTCAAAATTCAATACTGGGCATGGCCCGCCACCTTGATGCGCGCCATCACCACCGCATACGCGGAAAAGGATCATTTCGAAAAGGGCAAAGTCGCCGCGTCCGGCGGATCGAAAAACGGAGCCTCTCCTTCGATGGCGATTCTTCACGACGAGCGAATGACGGCCGTGCATGCCATCGTCTCCCCGATCTGGGACTCCCCCCTCCGCCTCAATGACGATGACGCATGGAAGGAACTGCGGGCTCAACCCGGAAGAAGAGGTGGGTTTACGGGCGGGCACTTCGGCCCCAATTTCAACCAACGCGTTCTGGATGCGGGCGGCACCTGGAAAGACCTGAAAAACTTTGCCCGCGAAATTTCGGATCATGTTTTCATATCCCGAAACCTGAAAGCGTTACGAAAGCGAGGGGTGGATATGCTCTTTCATCCCGGTACTCATGACTTCGTTGCCTTCGATATGGCCTGGGGTGGGAAACACCATCCAACCATCCCCGTTTATCTAGGTGCTAACACAGGGCATGGGAAACGGGGCCATCCAAAAATCGAAGGGGATCAACAGAACAAAGCCGGCTTCATGCTCAAGCATTTCTTTCCCGATGAGGTCAAGGGTGACCTCCTTGCCCCCCCTCAAGTGAAAAGCGAACTCAAAGGCAAAACTTTAAAAGTAAGTGTATCCTTCGCCCCGGGTTCGGGTGAGGAAAGCGGTCGTATCTGGTGGATCTTCGACCGCGCTCCCGACGGCAGTCCTAACTACATGAGTGAAATGATCCCAGACAATCAAACCATGGAAATGAAAAAGGTCGGGAACCTTTGGAGCGCCATCATCAAACTTGACCCCAAGGCCAACCGCATCGATTTCTTCAGTAACCACCGCAAAACGCTTCGATACAAAGAATCGTCTTTTAGAACTTATATTTCCAGCCCCTACACTCGGGTGCCTTTAAAAGAATGAAGAGAATTTCGATCAACTTGATCCTATTGTGCTTAACGATTTCTCTTTCGGCAAAGGATAAGCCAAACGTTATTATCCTTCTGGCGGATGATCTTGGGTGGGCAGACCTTGGATATCAGGGATCGGACGATATTCGATCGCCCCATATTGACAGTTTGGCCAAAAACGGAATTCGCTTCACCGATGGCCACGTCTCGGCCTCCGTCTGCAGTCCTTCACGGGCAGGCTTGATGACCGGGCGATACCAGCAGCGCTTTGGGCATGAAGCGAATTCTCCTCCTCCCACTGACGGCATGGATCTGAAACAAGTCACCATGGCGGACCGTCTCAAAAAACTCGGATACAGGACTGGGTTGATCGGCAAGTGGCACTTGGGAAACAAGGATGAATATTATCCGACTGAAAGAGGATTTGATTACTTTTATGGTCTGCGATCCGGATCAAGGAGTTATTTCTACAATGCCAAAAACGATGATAAGCCAGGCAACGCCAAAGCGATTGAAAAGAATGGGAAGCCGGTCAAATTCGATGGCTACCTGACGGATGTGTTCGGACAAAAGGCGATCGAGTTCATCAACGCAAAAGACGACAAACCCTTCTTTCTCTTCCACTCCTTCACCGCTCCTCATGGACCGATGCATGCCACCGAGGAAGACAAGACCTTATTTGCAGAGATCAAAGACACCAAAAGGAGAAGCTATGCCGCAATGATATGGGCGATGGACCGTGCGATAGGTAAACTGGTTGATTCTCTGAAAGCCTCCGGGGAATTTGAAAATACCTTGATTTGGTTTCTGAGTGACAACGGAGGCGCAACTGGGAATGCATCGAATAATTTACCCCTCGCCGGACATAAGGGTATCAAATTCGAAGGCGGAACCCGGGTTCCGTTTTTCGCTCATTGGCCCAAGACTTTCAGAAATCCCAGGACCTTTGATCCGATGATGATCTCTTTGGACGTCATGCCCACTTCATTGGCCGCGGCAGGGGCTCAGGAAGCCGATTTGGAAAACTTGGATGGAGTGAATCTTCTTCCATTCATACGGGGAGAAAAAAATCATGAACCTCACAGAAATCTCTACTGGCACAAGCTCTGGTTTTCAGCGATTCGGGACGGACCATGGAAATTGATTTATGTCCAAGACTACGGATACGCCCTGTACAACTTGAAGAATGACATTGGAGAATCACAAAACCTGATCCATGCCCAAAAAAGGCGTTCCGAAAAAATGATTGCTCAACTCAAGGACTGGAAGGCCGAACTGGAAAAGCCACGCTGGGATGAGGCGCAGGTCTGGTTTCGTACCCATAGCAAAAACCACATTCGAATCATCGAGGGGGAATAGGGTTAGACCTTGGATACTTCACATACAAATTTATCGACTTGTAGAAATTTCAGTTTCTTTATCATATCACTTCAGGTATTCCGATTGCCTGAAGGTATTCGAAAATCTCATCATATCTTGATTCTAATCGCGTATTATTCTTGGAGTCTACCTGAGGTATATAAATAATTATGCCATGCTTACCTCGAGTAAGCAAATACTCGTGCATCTAGGACACCCGCCTTCCCTGAAAAGTTAAAGGCTAGGCTTGTGCTCAAACCCAAGCACTTCTAAACCTTTTTGAATGTGAGTATTTTGGTGAAGCAATTTCCAAATTAACTGAGTGGAATAGTTTTCGAACATCAGAAGTACCAAACCCTTGTCGATGCCTAGATAACTCTCGGCGATCCAAGGCTGGTCGCCTCTGGCTTTGGTCTGATAACTGTAGGCATCATAGAGACCGTACTTCCCAACCAAGCCGGGGATACGATACATATACTTAAGGGCATCGATCGATTCCTTCGGGGTGAAAGGGAGAAAAGACAAGGCGCCGTAGGGAGCGACGGTTCCATCCTCGAGTAATGGATGGCCATGACCAATGGGGTGAGAACCGTACTGTCCGCTGTAACCGGTGGTTGGACTCATGCAAGCGGACATCCCCCAGGAATTGGGTCCCAGACCCTTGATCCGATGCGCGTTATCGATCGCATATCGCCGGGCAGCCAGCGCCGCATGTCTCGAATTCTCAAACCAGTTTCTACCTAGCTTGTCGCGAAGATTTCGAAAATCGATGAATGCATGGGTCCATTGATAAGTGAAGGCGGAACCCGTACCGCAAAAGATAAACTCCTCTCCCTTATAACTCCCTTTCGGAGTTCTCATGGCATAGTAGGGATCGGCTCCCGTCGAATAATCGGGATTTGGGGAACCGGCCGCAAGCAGGTAGAGAAATATATGCTCGGCATAGGCCGACCATCCGCCGAACATCCCCTCCTCGGTTATGCCGGGAGGAACCTTGGACGGAAGATCCTTCGGATAACAGGCCAGATAGGGATGCTTGGTCTTCGGGTTAGTGAACCACTTCCAATCCATCTCCGCATACATCCTTTGGGTTCGACTCTCGATCTCGCCACCAAAGTATTCCGAGGCGGCAAGCGCGCCAAGGAGCATGGTTCCTGTCGATGCATTGCTCAGCTCGACGTTTTTCGAATCCCTCCAACCTCTCTTTCCGGAATCCTGATCGATGAAATGGTACCAAAAGCCACGGATACGCTCAAGTTTAGCAAGACTTCGCAAAGTGATCAGAATTCGTTTCTCTCCTTCCTCTCGAGCGATCCATCCCCGTTCCACGCCGATGATGATGGCGGTGAAGTAAAAACCCTGTTCCTCTATGGACAGCGGACTGTATTTATTCATTCCGACATAATCACCATTGGTCATTCCATAGGTCGGGCTTTGAGGATCCGCATTCCATTCTTTCCAAAAGAAGTCGAAGCATCCCCTGAGTTCTCTCTCCATCAGTGTAGTAAGAGTCCGAGGAGTTGACTGCACCTCAAACAATGAATGAGTTTCTTGCTTAGCCAAAGCTAATGGGACGAATGGCAGGAACCAAAACAAGGTAACCGAACGAAACGGTGTCAGACTTCTCAATCTCAACCAAGCAGTCATAAAAAAAGAAAGAAACACTAATGGTTTAAACATTCGAAGCAAGAACGAGTGCCGCAAAGAAATTCTCGGCATTTATCGGTACGTATTCGGAAGGTCTGCAGGCAGCGGGCCTTACTCCGATCAAACAATCAATCCTTCAAGGGTATGATCCAGACGTTTCGAAAACGAACCGGGTTTCCATGATCCTGCATTTTCAAAGGACCCTTATCCCCATGCTTTTTGTACTCCGAAATGGAGTGCGGTCCCCGCCAACCGGTTCCGCCACTGAGTTCCAAGTTATCATGAATGACATGTCCGTTGTGCACCACGTGAAACTTGGCCTTGCGGATGACCTTACCCTGATCATCAAAGATCGGCCGATGAAAGGTGACGTCATAAGTTTGCCATTCCCCAGGCCCACGAGACGCATTGACAAGTGGCTTGGCCCGACCGTATAAAGCTCCGCATTGTCCGTCCGGATAAGTGACGTTTTCGTAGGAATCAAGAACCTGTATCTCATATTGCCCCATGAGAAAGACCCCGCTGTTTCCACGACCCTGACCGCTTCCCTTGGCCACCTTGGGAGTTGCAAATTCGATGTGCAAGCGGCAGGAACCAAACTCTTGCTTACTAATCAAATAGCCTCCGCCACGAACGGATTCAAGTGCTCCTTCAATCAACTTCCACTTGGTCGGTTCACCATTTCCGGTCTGCCAATTATCCAATGTTTTCTTGGTGCCGTCAAATAACACGAAGGCTCCCTTAGGCGGTTTGGCCGACTTCGCGTCGTAAGGTTTCGGTTCGACCACTGGGGGTTGAGGTTGTTTCTCGGGGTCCGACTCATGCACCTTGATTCCATCGATGAACATGTATTCGACCTTGCGGCCGTTTTGCTCGCGGATTTCTTTTCGGATGACTGGATGTGACTTTGCATACAAGGAGCAAGTAAAGATTGCGAAGACAAGAAAAAGAGAAGATAGTTTATTCATAACGAACTTATGGTAATTTCCCGCAATCCCAGTCAAGTTCATTGGGTTCCCCATTCATTTTTGAATGAACCACTTATCCTATCCAAACTCTTGAAAACTTCAGTTTTTCTCAGTCTTTTTCTTACTTCTTGCCTTAGCCGTGAATTGGTAGACACCGGATTGGGCCCCGAAGTCGTAGACCTGAACGCCAATGACGTTTCCTTCGAAAACGAAAAAAAACTTCCCTACCTCAAGAAGCCCTACCTCAATACATCTCCCAGAGATCGTCGGGATCAATTGCAGGTCGGAAAACTCGGGTCGGAAGTCAAGGATAGGGCAAGCATTCTCTCGTATGCCAATTCTCTCGCAGAACCCTCCGGAAGTACGAAATTCGGAAATACCGACAGCTTACTCATCGCTCACCAGGGAAAACTGATTCTCGAGGCTTATTATCGCAGAGGCAGGCTCAATTATCCTCATTATCAAATGTCGATCACCAAGTCCTACACCGCTTATGCCATTGGCCGGGCCATCCAATTGGGACACCTGACCATGGAAGACCTAAACAAACCCGCGGTCTCCTTTCTCAGTCAAATCGATTCCTCCCAATTGGCCGAAGGAGCTGGGAAGATCACCTTGGATCAAGCCATGCGTATGTGTTCGGGTATTTCACTTCCACAAAAACGTCTTCCGGATATTCTCAGTCGACCAGAACTGTTGACCGGTCAAGGTCAGGCTCAAGCTTATCTTCACTTCACCCGCCCCCTTCCACCTGTTCCCAAGCCTTTCAAATACCAAGCATCCGATCCCGTACTCACGATGCAGATACTTGAAGCCGTGGTGCCTGGAAGTGCCGAGCAATTCATTCGTGAACATTTGCTGAAGCCTTTGGGCATATCCAATTACAATTGGCAAGAGGACTTGAGCGGATACCCGAAATCCGCAGCCGGATCCAGCATTCGCTCACGGGATATGATCAAAGTAGGCTTGCTTACCTTGAACCATGGAAAATGGGAGGGAAAGCAATTTCTTCCCAGAGCCTTTGTCAAAAAAGCCACCTCCCCACTTGTTCAAACCAATGAAGAAAACTTTTATGGTTACTTTTGGTGGCATCAGACTAGGGAAATTCATGATAAGAAGTATCCGGTGATTCAGGGACGTGGAGCGGGTGGGCAATTCATATTCGTATTTCCCACCCTTGATCTTGTGGTGGCTGCCACAGCCCACAATCAGGGCATGGGCAAGATGCTTAAGGAATTACCCGAAGAACTGATCCCGGCATTTGCCAAATAAGGAGCTCCTTCCTCAGCTAAAAACTCTTTTCGGATTACTTGATGAATGGGAAAATGGGATTTGTTCGGTGAGAATCCCTCATTGCAGTCTCTAATTTGCGAACAATTTCGGGATGCTTGAAAGCGACGTTATCTTTTTCGCCAACGTCTTTTGAAAGATCATAGAGTTCGATGGGATGATTGGGATCCTTTTTGACATTTAAACGAACTCCCTTCCATTTGCCCATGCGGACAGCCTGCTTGCCCCCCTGTTCGTGGAATTCCCAATAAAGATAATCCCTTTGCTCCTGTTCCTTGTACTTGCCTAATAGTGTGGGGGCAAAGGAGACTCCATCTATTCCAGTAGGCGCTTCAGTGCCTGACAATTCGCACAGCGTGGGCAACAAGTCCCAACCTGCTGCAATGTGTGAACTCGTGGTCCCGGACTTGATCCTGCCCGGCCACCAGGCAAGCGTGGCAACCCTTATACCTCCTTCATAAAGATCTCGCTTGTAACCCTTGAGCGGACCATTACTATCAAAAAAATCAGGCATGTGTCCTCCCTCTTTATGAGGCCCATTGTCCGAGGTAAAAATCACCAAGGTGTCTTTTTCGATCTTCAATTCTTCCAGCAGATCAAGAATCCGACCCACATCTTCATCCATATGCTCCATCATCGCTGCAAAGGCTGCCACCGGGTTTGTGATAACGGATCCGCCATACTTCCCGGTCACTTTTTCAAACTCTGGAAACTTTTTCCTCCAAGGAGCAATCCTTTCTTCCGGTGACTGCATAGCTGCATGAGGAATGGTGATGGGAACATAGCAAAAAAACGGATTATCCTTATTTGCCCGAATGAATTTCAAGCACTCTTCCGCAATCAAGTTGTGCGAGTAATGCTTACGATCCAGCATGACCTTCTTACGGTCACTCCAAACGTGAGTGGGATAAAAATTATGGGACTGTCGCTGACAGTTCAGTCCGTAAAACCGATCAAATCCCTGATTCATTGGGTCTCCCTCTGAACCGGGAGCACCGAGTCCCCATTTGCCGAACATACCGGAAACGTAACCGGACTTTTTCAGGACTTCAGGAATCGTGACCGCTTTCAATGGTAGTGGATGCTGACCCTCGGGTTTGATTTCCTTGTTTCCACGAATGTAACCGCGGCCCGAATGATGACCAGTCATCAGACTGGACCGAGACGGGGCACATACCGTGCTTGAGGAATAGAAGTCGGTCAACTTCATCCCTTCCCTTGCCATTCGATCAACATTGGGAGTTTTGAATTTCTTCTGGCCAAAACAGGAGAAGTCTCCATAGCCAGCGTCATCGACCATGATGTATACGAAGTTGGGCTTGCCGGCGTTGGCCGAGACGCAACAAAGAAGGAAAAATGAAAATAGAAAAAGGTTCGGGTACATGATTATTTGGACAAGTCTCTTATCCAAAGAGAACTTGGGGCACTGGTCAGCTTCAAAGTGAGGAATTCGAATTCTTTTTTTTCGTAATTCACTTTGCTCCCTTGACGAGTTCCCGATTTCTCCTTCCGATTCAGGAATGATGCGTATTCTGAAGATTATTTTCATTTCGCTCTTTGCCATCGCAAATGGATTTGCTTCCGAGCGTCCAAATGTGCTGCTGGTTATGGCAGACGATATGGGTTATTCCGATATCGGATGCTTCGGAGGGGAAATCCGCACTCCACATTTGGATTCCTTGGCTAACGAGGGAATTCGCTTCACCAACTTCTACAGTGAAAACATGTGCTGGGTTTCGAGAGCTTCCATGATGACTGGAGTGTACCATCGAACTTCCATCAGAGATGGCGCCCTTCATCCAAGTTGCCTCACTCTCGCCGAAGCTCTTAAGTCAGAGGGATACAGAACCGGCATCATGGGCAAATGGCATCTCGGTGACTATCCGGATAGCCGGGGATTTGATCAATTCTATGGAATTCTTGGAGGAGCCAGTAGTTTCTTCGCTCCCTTTGGATTGAAAAGAAACCGGAACTCAATTGACCATGAATTTATGGACGATCCCGATTACTACTTCACTCAGGCCATTGGTAAGGAAGCCATCGCTTTCTTAAGGGAAACATCCAGCGAAGATCCGTTCTTTCTGTATCTGCCTTTCACTGCTGCCCACTGGCCACTGCATGCCCCCGCCGCCGCAATTGAAAAATATCATGGAAAGTTCGCTGCGGGTTGGGACAACCTTCGGATTCAGCGCCTGAAGCGTATGAAGGAACTCGGAGTGATTGATTCAAAAGTGGTTCTGTCCCCTCGTAATCCCAAAGTCCCAGCTTGGAAAAATGAGCCAAACAAAGCTTGGCAGGAGAGAAGAATGGAAGTCTATGCTGCTCAGGTCACTGCAATGGACGAGGTGATCGGCAAGATCATCGATCATTTGCGGAAGTCCGGTAAACTTGAGGACACACTAACTTTTTTCACCATCGACAATGGTGGATGTCACATTGAATACCAACCAAATCGAAAAGGTGATTACCTGCCGGAAAAAACCCGCGATGGCCAACCCATGAAACCGGGCAATCTGTCCGATATCATGCCAGGCTCTGAAATTACTTACCAAAGTTACGGTCATGGATGGGCCAACTTATCCAATACTCCTTTTCGACTTTTCAAACAATATGACCATGAGGGGGGAATCCGCACTCCCATGATTGCCCACTGGCCAAGAAGAATCAAGGAATCAGGAAAAATCAGCAAGACGCTTTCCCACCTCGTTGATCTCATGCCTACCATCCTGCATGCAACCCGAGGTAAATCTGCTGAGAAATTCCAAGGTTCTCCGAGAATTACCTTGGACGGACGATCGATTCTCCCTTCTCTTTTAGGAAAGAAACAAAAGGATCCAGCTTTCCTTTTCTTCCATCATGCCCGTGGTAAAGCTATTAGATTCGGAAAATGGAAACTCGTTTTCAACCGAGATGGAAAAAAAAACGCACGCTGGGAACTCTACGATCTTGAAAAAGATCCAACTGAATTGAATGATCTCACTACAACTTATCCAGAGAGAGTCAAACGCTTGTCAAGTCTTTGGAACGAGTGGGAAAAAAACCAAGTTTACCGAAGTTCACAATAATGTATCATGACGTCCTATCACAAGTCGTTCATAGACTTTCCAAATTGGGATGAGGTAGGCGGACTCAAAAACTTTTTCCGACTTATTAGGTTAGTCACCTTTCTCTTTTGTTCTTTTCAAAAAGTTCAGCCACCTTGAGTTTGAAATTGGTCTGATCTACATTGATGGAACCAATCATCTTGGATTCGCGATTGGGAGAGATTTTAAGAACCTCCCCCTCCAGGGAAATGGCAACTACCTCTGTTCCCTTAAGAATTGTATTGGATGCAATTTGTTCTCCTTCTTCATCAATGATTTTAATTTCAAGATCTTGATGAATTTCCACTTTCTCAATGGATGGAAAAACTGATTCCGGGACCTGCGTCCAATTCATTACCGCCTGGAGTAGTTCTGGCGAACTTACGATCAGTGACTCTTGTTCTCGAGTCTCACTTTCCATAGCTGTGACATTGCGGTCAATATGATCAATTTCCAGAGAACCCATCATCTTATTGAACTCCCCTTGTTCGACGACAACTACAGTTCTCTTTTTTTTCGACTCATTTCCACTACTGTCTGAAACCGAGTAGATTATATCGTAAAATCCCACTTCCGAAACATCCACAGACCCCGAAACCTCCACACCCCGACTAAGATCGCCCTCAACCAGATCGAACGCCGCTGCTCCCGGATCCACCCATGAGGAGTCGATTGCCAAAGAGGGCATTGCTTTACCAATAAGGGTAATTTCAGGCCCAGTAGTATCGACAACTTCTACAGTTCGGCTGGCATTGGATTCATTTCCTGAAAAATCTGCAACACTGTATAGAATTTCATATGATCCTGTTTTATTTACCTCCACGACCCCCATAGTCTTTGCCAGAGCGGACAGGTTCCCATCCCGTGCATCTTTTGCAACAACCCAAGGATCCTGCCAGTTTAATCCTGCCTCATGAATGATTTCCGTTCCTCCAAGCACTTCAATTTCGGGTGGAGTCATATCCAAATTCTCCGGCTTGAAAGCAAGCCGAAATCCAATGTATACTCCGGAGACGCTTGGAAACGCAGAGGCTCTCTCAGAGGATCGCAGTTGTATGCCGTCATGAACCCAAGACCCGCCTCTCATGACCTTGTTGGACTCTTTGGAAGGCCCCATTGGATCTATTACGGGGATGGAGGAATAAGCTCCCATATTGTCCGTAACCCATTCCATGACATTTCCGTGCATATCAAAAAATCCCCACGAATTCGATAGATAGGAACCAATTTCTCGAGTAGAATTTATGTCTAAGTTAAAATTTGCCTTGGAAGAATCGATGGATTCAGACCATGCAAAGGCCATGGTCGAGCCTGCTCTGCATGCGTATTCCCATTCTGCTTCAGTAGGAAGATCATACTTCCAACCTTCAGGCAAAAGGTCGTCACTTCGATCCAGTTCGGTCAATTTTGCGCAAAAGGATTTGGCATCGTGCCAAGATATTCTTTCCACTGGTTTGTTTTCTCCCTTGAAGAAACTTGGAGAACTTCCCATTACCAAATCCCATTGCTTTTGAGTCACTTCATACTTTCCCAAATAGAATCCCTTCTTCAGCGTTACTTTGTGCTGGATTTCGTTTTCTTTTCTACCTGCCTCATCAACCGGACTACCCATTAGAAATTTCCCGGGTGGACACCACAGCATTTCAAGCCCAATTCTTGAAATGGCCCACGGTTCGCCTAGAGAAAGAATTTTAACGTTGGAATTATCTTCTTGGGGAGTCTCGTTTTGCAAACCCAAGAAAAGACCCAAGAAAAGAATGAATCCGCAGATTAATCCCAATAAATAGAAAGGTTTCCTATTTGGGGGGCTTGGTTTCCTTCAAGTTTTGGGAGGAACCCTTCCTTCTACGGGTTTTGACAGGTTCGACTATCTTCGAGCGAGCAATTTCTTGCCCTTGAGAATGATCATCTAAGAAAAGTCGAAGAGTTTTTTGTACCTTCTTCGAATAATGTTCTTGAGACAGCTTATATCGATGAATCGCCTGCAAGTCTCCCATTCTCAATCTCAAACCGGGGGGAAGAATGGACTCTTCCAAATGAACGGCCAAGAAGGGTTTTTTCTCATCCAAGGCGAGGTTGATTTCATTTCTACAATTAATCGATGCAGTGGCATCGGGTGAGATGAAAACCATGAATACGGAGCATCCGAGAACAGCTTTGGCAATTTCTTCAGGCCATTCCGAACTTACTCCAATCCCTTCGTCATACCAAATTCGAAATCCAGCGTTATCCAATTCCTTGAGTTCTTCAAAAACCAGAGGCGAATCCTTGTGGGCGTAACAAACGAATACATAAGGGTCTTCACCTATGTAGGCTTCGAAAGGCAAAACCAAATCTGATTTAACGTAAGTCTTTGCTTTTTTTCGGTCGACGCCTGGAATTTCGCCCACTTCGATCCAATCCGAACATCCTTCAAACCAAGCAGTGTCATCCACTGAAATATGACCCGCTTCCAACCAACCCTTTATGTCATCGAGCTGATAAGGGCCCACCTGTTCACCATTCAACTTGAGAAAAATCTCCACTCCCATATCAAACAGAAATCCCTCCTCAAAGTAAAGCATTGTGGAAATAACGGAGAAAATTAATCCAATGAGGAAAACATCCCGTTAGTTTGGCTTGGTCTTCGAGTTTCCACTCGCAGAAGCCACAAATCTCTTTTAGAGATTATGCTATGCATGATCTCAAGACCATAGTCCAACTCTCTCATGAATTTGGAACACCTCAATACGTCAAGGGAGGAGGAGGAAATACCTCATACAAAGACAAGCAGACTCTCTGGGTAAAGCCTTCTGGGACCACTTTAGCCGGACTGAAAGAAGAAACTTTCGTTACTCTCGACCGATCCAAGGTAAATGGACTTTACGAAGTCAAGACTCCCGATGAACCACATGCCAGAGAAGAATTGGTCAGAAACTACATGTCCAAAGCCGTCCTTAACAATTCTGGTCGTCCTTCCGTAGAAGCTCCCCTTCACAATATCCTCGAAACCAAATTCGTAGTTCATACTCATGCTCTTCTTGTCAACGGCATGACTTGCGCAAAAGACGGAGAGTCCATCAGTAAGAAGCTTTTTCCCAACGCTCTGTGGGTCGAGTACGTTGATGCAGGCTTCACTCTTTGCATGGTACTGAAGAACCGCATCGATGCTTACAAAAAAAGTACCGGTCGCATTCCCAAGATCATCATGTTGAAAAATCATGGAATATTCGTTTCCGGTAACACTGCGGAAGAAATCCGATCGCTCTATGCGGATGTCATGGAATCGCTTCGTTTGGAATACCACAGGCATGGCATTCGTGAAGAACTTCAAATTACCGAAACCGAGAGGGAGTACGAACAAGAGTACAAGATAGGAAGTTTTTTTGGAGAAGACGCAGCATTCATCCAATCATCCGGATTTTTTCAATGCGCTATCGGACCTCTAACCCCCGATCATCTGGTCTATGCCCGGGCTTATCCTTTTACTGAAGAATTGACTAAGGAAAATGTCGAAGTCTATCGAGAGAAGCATGGGTTCGCTCCAAAGGTAGTGGTTCAAAAAGACCGGGTTTATGGTTTGGGTAGGACGGAAAAGAATGCAAGGCTTGCTTTGCTCTTTGCTCAAGACGGCGCACAAGTCCTTCAACTCTCGCAAGCATTTGGAGGAGTCGAATACATGACAGTTCGAGCTCGTGAATTCATAGAGAATTGGGAGGTTGAATCATACCGCGAAAAAGTCGCAAGTTGAGATTCATCCCTTCGAGTCGAAGTCTCGAAAAATCCTATTGGGCTACTGTGGGACGATTCTTACCCGAAGATGAAAGCTAATTTGATGAAAAGTTTCCTTCTTCGCACTTTTTTTCTGATGAACGCAGTTGTCTTTCTAAGCGGATTCATCAGCAAGGGAAAAGAGTCCGGAATTAAATATGATGATGGTCGAAGACCTATCGCGGAAAACGGTCTCCCAGCCCAAGGCTCGGGTTTGGCATTGAGCAAGGGATATTATCGTGGTACTCCGGTCGGTGAATTGTCCGGATGGACTCTTTCTTTATGGTTCAAACTTCGCTCGGAAAAAAAAGGAGTTCTTTTCGAAATTCTCACCGAACGGAGTAAAGGGCGTGGATATCGCATGATTTTCAATGAAGACTCACTACTTTTCAGCGACAATACTAGGAAAAGAAAACCATGGAGTTGTAGGATCAAAGGAATACGTCAAGGTACTTGGCACCATTTGGCAATGACTTATGATCAGGAGATGGGGCCAGCCTTTTACCTGAATGGAGAGAAAAAGGGACAAGGCAGAAAAGGTCAAATGGGTCATGCAACTAAATTCGACGACTACCACTTTGGAGCCGCCGTATTGAAAAATAATGAGAAAAAGTATTTTTTTGATGGTCTGATTGATGATTTTTTCCTATTCGATACTGCCTTTAATGAGACTCAGATAGAGAAATTGATCAATGGTGAGGAATTTGAGGATTCCTTGATCGCATTCAACGATTTCGAAAACGTCAATCACCACAAACTCGCTCTCTACGATCCGTCGTTTTTCGAAGAAAATTATCTGGATGAAGGAAAGAAGCTTTATCTTGAAAACTGCACTTCCTGCCACAGCAAAGATGGGTTGACGCCACCCCTCAATCAACTTTCGCGAATGTTCACCAAGCACAAGATGGAAAATGGTGGGGATCCTTACTCGATGTTCAAAACTCTGACTTATGGATATCGAAATATGATGCCCTCGGTGCAACTCAAACCCGATGAACGTTACCAAGTCATTCACTACATTCGACAAAACATAATCAAAGAGAAAGCTCCGAATCTTTTAGTCGAAATAGATTCAAACTACATTCGGAAAATGCCAAGAAGTCAGAAAAGTTACCATGAGGAAGCCAAACGGATTGAAGATTTGGCTCAATCCGGATATCTCCGAGATTATGGAAATGCCTTGATTTCCCCCGTCGTGGGAAACGTTAAGAGTTTGAACGCTCTAACCATAGATCTGGGAAAGGAAACCACAATTTCCTACGACCTGGGGACAATGAGTATCATCGGAGCTTGGAAGGGTGGGTTTCTTGATCTAAGCGATACCTTGCATCATAAACTCCGAGCAGGTGGTTTGCCGTCCGCTCGATTCGAAGTCATTCCAGGGAGAAGAGGATGGCGCTGGGCTTGGGGAGGGAAAGCCGAAAATCAGATACCCGATCTTTTTCCCAAGACCGTTTGGCCAGAGGAACAAATTCGTTACCGTGGCCACTATGTGTTTGGAAAGGAAATCATTCTTTCCTATTCGGTGCAGAATCGTGGAGTGTTGGAAAGTCCTGTTCTAGAAAAAATAAAAAAGCATTCCGTGATACGTCATCGAATGACGGTTAAATCAGGAAATCATCCTTTGGAACTCATCATTCTTGAAGGCGAACCCGAAATTATGGGTGACTGTGCATTCGTCGGAGATTCAGTCGTCTGGCTTGTGACTCGAAATGACGGAATTCAGTTCAGGGCAAGTCAAGACGGAAAGTTGGTTTTGCATGTCCCATCCTCTCTTGAAGATCTGCGTTTTGAACTTGTATTGGGTCATGATGAGAATGGGGGGCTGCGCAGGGAAACTCCTTCCGCCCAAATCATCGATTTGCTCCCGCGAACTAACGGTGGACCAAGACGCTGGAATATCATTCACAAATTGAAAGGCAGACTGGAAACTTCAACTTTTCAAGGCTATGCAATGGACAGCATGGAAATTCCTTTTTCCAATGCTTACAACTCTTGGATGAGAACCTCTTGCCTTGCCTTTTTTCCAGACGGAAGAATGGCTGTGGCCACCTTGTCCGGAGATGTTTGGATTATAAACGGGATAAACGAAATGCTCGATGGAATCAAATGGCAAAGATTCGCTGCCGGACTTTACGAGCCCTTGGGAATGAAAGTGGTTGACGGTGTGCTCACGGCAACGACCCGCGGAAGGATCGTGAAGTTGCACGACTACAACCAAGATGGAGAAGCGGATTACTATGAAGCATTCTTCAACGAAGACGAACCAAGCTCAGGCTGGCATGCTTACAACTTCGATCTAGAGATAGGACAAGACGGCTCGTATTTCTACAGTCGAACCGGTGGTTTCAGCCAATGGACGGTTCCGGGTGGAATCGTCTGCGTGGCTCCCGACGGTAAAAGTTCAAAAGTTATGGGAGTGGGTATGCGTGTTCCCAACGGAATTGGTCGATTGCCCGACGGCCGCATCACATTTGCAGATAACCAAGGAACCTACGTGCCTGCCAGCAAAATCTCGATCACCCACTTTAATGCCTTTCACGGTGCTGGATCCTGGTTTAAGCATGGAGATAGGTATGATCCAGAGAAAATCGTCCAGCCCATCGTATACATGCCGCAAGAACTCGACAGCTCGAGTGGTGCTCAATTATGGGTACCCCAAGATGCTCGACTTGGTCCACTTAGCGGACAGTACTTTCACACTTCCTACGGAAGAGCAGCCACCATGTACGTCATGCTCGACCATTTGGACAAGACTACGCAGGGAGCGGTTTATCGTCTACCCTTGAAAATGGAGTCTGGTACCATGCGAGTAGCGAAGAATCCAATCGACGGACAACTTTATTTTTCCGGATTGACAGGATGGCAGGCAGGTGCAACACGCGAAGGCAGCATTCAGAGGTTACGTTTTACTGGAGAAAAAGGTGTTTATTTAAAGGATGTCAAGGCGCGGGAGGGCAGAATTGAGCTCGCTTTCACCAGTAGCATTGATCCAGATTCAATCAATCACAATTCATTCACAGCCACCGCATGGAATTACCGCTGGTCAAAGGAGTATGGGTCTCCTCCCTATAATTTCTCCAAACCCGAAACAAGAGGAAAAGATGAGTGGAAGGTTGAAAAAATGGAGCTTCGCGAAGGAAGCAGAAAACTTATCTTGACTATCCCCGAATTGCAAATTTGTCACAATCTCAAACTTGATTTCCACGTTCGGGCGAGAAATGGGGGAGAGTTTTCAGGCCCCGTTTACTTAACCATACATCAATTGCCGAAAAGTTAATATCTCAGTACTCCTCGCAAGAAGCAATTCTTTGTGATGAGAATCCACTGAAAGAAATTGCTTAAGGTTTGCTCAAATAAATTTTCGAATTAAAATATTACCGCGATGAACAGGAGAGTATTCTTGAAAAGTTCTCTGGGCGCCTTGGCCTTACCGGTCATGGAATCCATTGGTTTGCCAAATAAGTTGGTCTCAACTAGCCAGGGTACTAAAAGATTAGTCTGCATAGGCAATTCATTTGGATTTCACGCCTCCCATTTCTTTCCTGAAGATCCGGGTCCCATACGCTTGCTTCCAAAAGCTCTTCAACCATTGAAGAACCATCTCGAGCAACTTACGGTTTTCTCTAATCTGGATCATGGTGTGAAAGGTGGACATTATGCAGTTCATTCCTTTCTCTCCGGTGTGAAGCACTCGCAAGCCTCATCGATGCCCAATGGGAACCTTTCCCTCGATCAACGAGCGGCGGAAGTCTTTGGTTTCAATACCCGCTTTCCTTCCTTGGTGGTTGGTTCTGAGAACGGTTTGCACGGAGGCTGCCAAATGTCTTGGACACGCTCGGGTGTCCGGGTTCCACCGATTGAAGGACCGAAACATCTCTTTCGCAAGCTTTTCATTCAAGAGAAGTCCATGAATAACCATCTGGTTCTTCAACAATTCGATCTTGGTAAATCCATACTTGATGCCTCGCTGGAAGATGCCCGTAGGCTCGGCAAACGGTTAAACGGAAGAGACCGTGAAAAACTTGATGAATACTTCACTTCGATTCGCGAAGTCGAAACGGGCATTCAGCAGAGGGAAAAATGGTACTCGGTTCCTAAGCCTGATGCCCCAATCGAAGAGCCAGCCAACCGAAACCTTGTTGAAGACATACCCGTCCTATATAAACTTATTGCCCTCGCCTTGGAGACTGACTCCACGCGGATCGCGAGCTTCGAAATGGCTGGAGCTCAGTTCAATACCAGATTGCTTGGTCTGAGTAACGGATATCACGCCTACTCTCATCATGGACAGAAGGGTGAGAATATTGAGGCTCTGCTTGCTCTCGAACTTTATCAAATGGAATGTTTTTCCAATTTCCTTGAACAGCTTAAATCCACCAAATCTCCAAACGGTTCCTCGCTATTGGATGAAACGACTGTTTTATTTGGTAGTGGTATGGGTAACGGGAATGCCCATACCAACAACAACCTTCCCATTTTGATGGCCGGTCGAGGCTACCAAACTGGTTCGCATTTGGTTATGCCCTCAACCAAGAACAAGCGGGTTCCTTTATCAAACTTATATCTTTCAATCCTAAATCAATTGGGTGTAGAGGATGAAACCTTCGCTCATTCCACTGGAACCTTAACCCTTTAGGACGATTTGCACTATGGGCAGAAAATTGTCTCTGTACATATTCGGTGTTTTCTGTGTGTTGACGAGCATACATGCCAATGTTCATTTTGATTCCACAATTACACCCTTTTTGCAAAATCACTGCTTCAAGTGCCACGGTCCGGAAAAGCAAAAAGCGGACCGGCGCTATGACCAACTCACACACCCCATTCAAAATGACGAGGATCTGCTCCTCTTTCAGGATATTCTTGACCAGTTAAACCTTGGGGAGATGCCTCCCGAGGAGGAACCTCGACCCGATCCTTCTGAAGTAAAAAAAGTTGTGGCCTGGCTCACTTCAGCGATTGCAGAGGCTCAAGCAAAGCGTGAGAACACCGGCGGAGAGACCGTCCTTCGACGCCTCAACCGCAGAGAATATCTTCATACCGTAAGTGATCTTTTTCATCTCAACACCGATTCCTTTGATCCGACTGAAGGCTTCCCATCGGATAAGGAGATACATCACCTTGACAATCAGGGGCACGCCTTAATCACATCGGGTTTTTTGCTCGATCAATATTTACGAGCCTCGGATCTAGTGGTTGAAAAAGCCCTGCCCTCGCTCAACAAGCCCGTTTCTAGGGAATGGATTCAAAACGGTAATTTCGAACAGGGTGAATTCACCGGGTTCATGACCAGTGTGCAGAAACGAGAATTGATAGATGAACCGCTTAAATCCGTGAGTTGGGGCTTAAAGGGCATGACAGATTCAATGTCCCCAGAAAAACTCGCCATGCGCCGGAAATCGCTGACTGAAAATTTCGAATCCATTCTGCGTGACGTGGAAAACATTCCCAATCATATCCGCCTTTACGAACATCCCAGGTCCCAGCGACATATGGGTTCCTATGCATACATGTCTGACTTTTCAGAAGGCGTGCCATTTGATGGATACTACTTCTTCGCTTTTGATGCCACCGCCCTTTACCGGGTACCACCCTATGAGAAAAACTTTGCCCGTACCCGAACGGACGAACCGTTTCGTCTCGCCGTAGTGCCGGGCAATATCAAAGTTGGCCCTCTTCATTTGCCTCAGCCACTTGAGCCCAAATTGGCTCGCTTCGAAATGGTGGACGGGAAAAGAAAAAAGTACCATGCCCGCATTTGGCTAAACCGTGGATCCACTCCTCGCCTAATCTTTCTGAATGGATCACACCTTACCCGAGTTGCCCACATTGAAGCAGCCCAGTTTCTCCGACTTAGAGACGGCCTGCCTCCCCTCTCCACCGGAAATGAAAATTTAGTATACGGTCTTCAACATGCCAAACTTCCACAGGTTAGGATTCATCACCTTTTCCTGAGCGGACCGATCATTGATCACTGGCCCACTCGTACGCACAAGGAAATTCTTGGAGGAACTACCTATGAACCGGGTATGATTCGTACTCAATTGTCGGATTTTCTCAAAAAGGCTTATCGTCGTCCCCCTACAGAAACCCAAATCGATGCCATTTACGGAGTTTATCAAGCCCGTAAATCCAAGGGGATCGATTCCTGGCAAGCATTTAAGGATTCACTAAAGGCAGCCCTATGCTCCCCTCATTTTATTTACTTACAGGAAGAACCGGAACCTGAGACGAAAAAAATTGATCCGTATGCGATTGCTTCGCGTCTAAGTTATTTTCTCTGGTCCTCGATGCCTGATCGCGAATTATTTACCTTGGCCCGTAAAGGTGAGCTTTCCAATCCCGCCGTCCTTAAAGAACAGACTGAACGTCTGCTCGGAGATTCAAAGTCAAACCGGTTTGTGGACGGCTTTCTGGACGCCTGGCTTACCCTAGATAATTTGGGAACCACCCCACCCGATCAGAATCGCTTCAGGGAATACTACACCGACGATCTCGCTACTGCCATGCACGAGGAAACCCATATTTTCTTTCGTCATATTCTCGATAAGAACTTACCCACGTCCGAATTTCTCACTGCTGAGTACTCGTTCATGAATCCTGCTTTGGCCCGTCATTATCAAATCGATCTACCAAGTTCCAGATTCAAGTCTCCAGACTCTTTTATTAAAGTTAACACCAACGGACATCCACGGGGCGGCTTACTTGGGCAGGCTTCGATTCACACGGTCACTGCGAACGGAGTGGACACATCCCCAATCATTAGGGGAGTCTGGCTACTGGAAAATATTCTCGGAACTCCTCCCTCTCCCCCCCCCGCCCGATATTGAAGCAATTGAACCGGACATACGTGGATCCACTACCATTCGGGATCAAATGGAGAAGCATCGTTCTGATCCAACTTGTGCCGAGTGTCACCGTAAGATCGACCCCTTGGGATTTGCTCTTGAAAACTTTGACGCCATCGGACGCTACCGTTCGACTTATGGACTAAGGAAAGAAATTGACGCATCTGGAGTTCTGCCAGGAGGTAAGGAATTCAAGGATGTGGGAGAATTTATGTGGCATTTCCGTGACCAGCATTCAAAATTTGCGCGTGCCCTGACCAACAAACTCATGGAATATGCACTGGGTCGGCAGATGGGGATTTCAGATCGTCCGGAAATCGACCGTATTCTTGAAAAGGTTGAAAAAGAGAATCTTGGTTTTCGAGACTTAGTGGTCGAAGTGGTTACCTCGGATTTATTCGTTAATCCGTAAATTGGAACTATTCATATTCCGGAATTTTGGCGTCTTTTTCAATCAAGGAGTTTTGCCAGTAAACCGAGCCATCCTTTTTTCGCTCAATTAGACGGGCATTGCTCCCCTCCACCGGCTTTGCCGGGTTCATGGGAAAATAGGTAGCCAGTTTTTTTCTAAGTTTCTTAGTTTTGGGATCGGATGCCAAATTTTTAAATTCATGAGGGTCTTTTCTCATGTCGTAGAGTTCTTCCGATCCGTCGGCGTAGCGAATGTAACGATGAGTTTCGGTCCGTACGGAATCGTTTCCAGGACCATGTGAGGTCATGGCGGGACGGGAACGGGGAGCCTTGGCATTCTTGAGTTGAGGAACCAAACTAAGACCTTCAATTTCCCGAGGAACTGATTTCAATCCACATAACTCAGCCAGAGTTGGGTAAATATCCAACAACTCGGCAGGACGCCCACAACGGGCACCTTTGGATATACCCGGTCCGGCGAACATAAGAGGAACACGGGTGGTGGGATCCCACAGGGTATTCTTCCCGGTGATTTCCTTTTCGCCTAAATGATAGCCGTGGTCGGACCAACAGACGATAATTGTGCTATCCTCCAAACCGCTCTCTTTCAAGGCGTCCAAGACCCTCCCCACTTGGGAATCCACAAAGCTCACCGAGGCCAAGTAGGAACGAACCTTGTTCTTCACTTGTTTACTCTCATCCAGAAACTTCAGACGTGGCTCGGGTAGTTCCCAGTGCAGATACCAGGAAAAGCGAGGAGTATCCTTACGGTCATCACGACGAATAGGAGGAAGAACCAGGGAATCCTCCGGATATAGATCAAACCATTCCTGCGATGCATAGAGGGGAATATGCGGACGGAAAAAGCCAACCGCCATAAAGAAAGGATCCTTAGGCATTTGGGAGAATTCATTCACTACCCAGTCCGCTGTCTTGTAATCCAATTGATCCGAATCCATGGGCGGCCAAATTCCCCAATCCACTAACTTATGATTCTTGGGAGTATTTACCAATTTTTCATCAGGAAACCGGTTGGGGAGAGGAGGACGGACGCCCGCTCTGTCGAACTCTCCCTTGGGCAATGCTGCGTGATAAATCTTGCCCAAGGTCGAGGTGGTGTAGCCGTTCAGTTTGAACGCCTTCGGGATCGTTACCTGGTTGGCATATTTGGGCACTTTTTTGAAGGATGGTTGCAGGGAATAAATACCCGTTGTGGATGGCCTAAGACCCAGCATCACCGAGGTGCGGGATGGGTTGCAGACGGGAGCTTGGCAGTGGGCGTTGGTAAACAAGGTTCCCCTCGCCGCGAGCCTGTCGAGGTTTGGGGTCTTCACTTGAGGATGCCCACCGAGGCAACCGATCCAATCATTCAAGTCGTCAATTCCGAGAAAGAGAACATTAGGCTTTGACAAGGCTGGTGTACAACTTAAGAGGATGAGGAATGGAAAGTGAAGGGACGAAAGTATCATTAGAAAAAAATTAATGGAATAATACTCCGTTACGAGGGTTCAATTGAAAGTTCAAATGGATTCATCTCTCTTTGCTTTTGAATATGGAGGGGATGTCTCATTCCATGCAACAAGCACAGTTCGAAAATTTGCGCCGATTGTGGGATGCGCAAACAGCTTTTCCTGACTAATTTGAAGAGGGAATACCGGGTATCCGGGTATGAGCGTTTTGAGGAAAGTCAAAGGTAAGCACCAACGGTTCGGGGCCTGAATTCGCAACTTCCACACCGCCCTTAGAAAGCGCAGATTGAGTAATGAATCCGATTTCGGGATAAATCTCACCAAGAACCATATTCTGGTGATATCTGACTTCTAACTTTCCAACGCGTCCATTTCCCCCATTGGTGTGGAAAAGTGTGGGACTTTCAGGGCAAAACATCATTTTGGCCCCCGGCTCTACGGTAAGTCGAAGAATCGATACTTTCTGGTCGCCGAGTACCTCGCCGTATACAATCCATCTCGCTTCGACTCCATCACTTGTGAATTCTTCGGCAGTGATGGCAGGACGAGAATTCTTAAGGACAAAATCCGGATCCTGATTCGCTTCAAAGTCGAATTTTTCAACCAGGTACTCCCAGTCCTGATGACGATCCTTCGGATAGTCATTTTCGCGACATGCATAAAACGCATCAGCGGCTCCGATCCTTCCGTCAAGCGTAAGGTCCTCCGCGAGGAAATGCTCGTCCATGGTAACATGAACCTCATGCGTACAGAGATTCGTAGGGGAATGCAGCACGCCATTTGGCATCACAAAACCGTTGTCAAGTTGCATCATTACATGCGGAGAAAGGTGACGAACCCCGTTGTACTGACCCTGTCCGAAGGATTTCATGCAGGCAAGAAACTGATCTTTGCTTACGAACGGATAAAGTCCCATTGCCGTGGTATGATAATGAGATGGGCTCACACTTGGATTGTCAAAGGAATTGATGTCATATACTTCCCACTTGGACCAGTGAAGGTGATGAGGAATCGGATTCAAATTGTCGAATTTTTTGGATACGATCGGCCAAGTCGGATTTCCATAGAGCGACTTCGAAAAAGCTGTGATCTTTTCTCCCATGACCGCCTCGGGATGAGCGAGGATCAAATCCTGAAGAGAGATTACCTGCCCACTCGGTGTCAAAACATGAGATTCACCCTCACGAAAGGGAGGTTTGCCAGTACGAGTGTCGATGACTCCCGTCACAATGGGAACGGTACAACCCATCCAGATTTCATCAAGACCCGTACCGTCCATGTAATCCGGATAATAAGATTTCTCATTAAGGCGAATCCGCTTCCCAGGAGTACAGAAAGTTCGACCCGCGTAGCGATGCAAAAGTTGTAAAACTCCGTCGTTTTGGTTCAAACAGTCCTCAAGAATCGATGTGGATTTTCCTTCGGATCCGTCGATTACTTCTTGTTGAGGATATTCATGAAGTTTATCAGGTAAAATGGATGTTGATACAGTCATATGCAAGGGATCTTGGATTGATTTTAAAAGATTGGGAGTGTGGATTGTAATTACGGATTACCCATACGGGTGGCAAGTGCGATGTCAAAAGAGTTGCTCGTTCAAGGACATGACTTGCGGGTGAAGTAAAATCATCGTTTTATGTGAAATATGAGTTCCTATTCCGAATGAGGGCTGGTTGTTTGCATTGCGTAAGGTATTTATCATTTCTCTCTCAAAGATCGGCGCTCCGACTTTTCCTTAAACTCAGGTGCAGAATTTTCGGGTAACCACTTGGCCAATTGTTTGATCATAGTCTGATGCCTTGGATCTGTAGCTAGGTTTACAAATTCGTCCGGGTCGGTCCGGTGGTCGTAGAGTTCCTTGGCTCCGTCTTCGTAGGAGATCATTCTCCAGTCACGGGTACGTATCGAATGATTGCCAAAATAAGAGGACGTGATTGCAGGATGCTTCCTCGCTGCATTTGGATCTTTTAGCTGAGGGACCAAGGAAATTCCTTCAAGCCGGTCATTGTTGGGCAGGTTGCACATTTCCACCAATGTAGGGTAAAGATCGAGCAGGCTGGCGGGTTCCCGGCATTCCTTGCCTGGTTTGATTCCGGGACCGGAGATAAGAAGAGGCACACGAGTCGATTCTTCCCACAAGGTCCGCTTGGCCCAGTGCTGTTTCTCACCGAGGTGAAACCCATGGTCGCTCCATAAAACGATGATGGTGCTATCCGCATACAAGCTTGCTTCCAGAGCGTCCAATACAATTCCCACGCAATGATCCACAAAACTCACCGACGCAAGATATGCATGCGTAAGGCTTCGCTGATTACCACTTTCTGTAACCTCACGATGACTTGGAGCCACGGCATAGTCATTGATGGAGAGGAAATTTTTTGGAAGGTCGTCAAGATCATTCTTTGGGTTATTGGGCAAAATGATCTTATCCTCCTCATAGAGCTCGAACCATTCGGGCGGTACGAAAAGGGGAACATGCGGACGAAAGAACCCGACGGACATGAAGAAAGGTTTGTCATAGTCTTCCTTGAGGGCCAAGGCCGCAGATTTGGCCAATTGAATATCCCCCATCTTCGCATCCGTTTTAGGATAGGTTCCCCAATCCCACGCTCCGCTCCAACTTACCGGGCGGCTCATCGGTTTCTTGGGACGCGGGCTATGAGCCCGGCCCAAAGACTGGTCAATATCATTACTTAAGCGTCCCCCAAAATTATGGTGCAATACCTTCCCACCCGAAAGGGTGTAATAGCCATAACTCTTAAAATAACCCTGAATGGTGGGTGCGTCGGCAAGAGCGGGGAGTTCCTCATACTTAGGCCCGATTTCATAACTGCCATGCGTCATGGGCCCTATGCCCGACATCACCGAGTTACGGGAGGATGTGCATACGGGGACCGAGCAGTGAGCATTGGTAAAATTGCGACCACGCAAGGCCAAGGCGTCCATATTGGGCGTCTTGGTCTGAGGATGTCCATCCATGAAGCCCACCCAGTCGTTTAGGTCATCAATTGAAAGGAAGAGCACATTGGGCTGGAAGTTCTCTGTCTTGGACAAGAGGATTGAACCGAGGAGTAGAAATCCTACCAACATTGCATTGATTGTTTTCATGAAGATATCAGCTTTTCTTTCCGATTCTCAGCTTAATGGTATCGGCGACGGCATGAATTTTCATAAATTGATTTATTGGACTATTGCGGACAAAATGCGAAACGAAACAGATTGAAGAAAAGTTCTTTAAGTAAAACCTTTTTTAATCTCCTAAATCGTCAATTAGGTTTGTCGCCTTCGCATTTGCACTGCTCTATGTCTTCGCACCCAAAACACTTCGCTGTCGATTTCCATAATCAGAATATCCAACCTACCGAAACGACAAAACAAATCAGTTTAGATAGACGAATCAACCTACAGAAGCAACCACCTTAACCGTTTTATGCAAAGCCTCCTCTAAAAAGGCGACCGGCTCTCTTTTCCGATATTCTGGATTATAAAGTTCCAACGAAACACAACCATCAAAGCCGGTTTTCTGCAGGTTGGTCAGATAGGCCTTGAGATCGATTTTGCCGTCGCCCGGTAACACCCGTTGCGAATCGACTCCCTTATGCAAAATCGGTTCAACTTCTTTTCCGGCATCGGCAAATTGGAAGATAGCAATAAAGTCACCACGAAGACGACCCAAGGCATTGGGTCCGGTTCCAGCAAGAAACATATGGTAGGTATCGGGAATGATCATGGCTTCCGGTTGATCAGAATCAAGAGCGATTGCCGTGGCATCGGACATGCGTTCGAGTCCACGAACCATGTTCAGGAAAATGGCTGCTGGCTTTAAATTGTAATCCTTGGCCATTTCGCAAACTTGACTGTAACTCCATGCAGCAACTTTTTTATCCAAAGGCTCTTCACGACCAAATTTCGGAATTACCTGGACATGCTCGGAGCCGATATCAGAAATCATTTGCAAACGCTTCTTATGAATGTCGATTTCCTGGTTAAAAATTTCTTTTGTAGGCGCCAGTCCTCCCCATAGACCAATGACACTGGGAACATACAGACCCAGGTCGCGAATTTCTTTGCCCAGATCCTTGAGGCTGCCACCCGACTCTTCATGTTTCTGTAATTCGCGATCCCAAGGTTCGATGGCATCAAATCCGGCATTGGCCGCAAGTTTGACTTTTTCCTTGAGGTTTAATTCTTTACTCAGAGTGGCAGTGTCCAAACAAATGGGCCAATGGGTAGCTCCATTCTGATAACGCTTCTTTCCCAAAGCTTTATGTTCCTTCGCCTGGAGACCTTGGGTTGAAGTTGCTGACAATGCAGTTGTGGAAACGGCGACGGCTTTTACAAACTTGCGACGATTCATGATAATGTTTTCTTACAGAAATTCAGGGGGCTATATGTAAATTATTTTTTCTTTTCGTTTTTCTAAGGGGCAATTGCAGATTATTCCCTGATCAAGTGACGCACTCGATCGTACTCGGGATTTACGCATTTCTCTCCCCATCGCTTGAGGGCGCAAAGCAAACCGATGTCCGACTCGGGCTCCTGTCCTTTGTCACCCGTCTTCTTAATCCATTCCGCCAAGTAAGCACGATGCTTTTCAAGATGCTTCGCAAATTTCGGGTCTCTCGCCAAATTCTTGATTTCATGAGGATCTTTGCGAAGGTCGTACAATTCCTCTGGATCCTTCCCATCTGGATCGAAGAAGATCATCTGAGTCTTGTTCATTTCACCAGCAGCCATCATTTCCCGAAACTTGATTGATACGGGCCATCCATCCTTGTAGGTGGGTTGCATAAACGGACGATCATCGGTGTAGTTGCGTAGATATTTGAAACGCGGCGTGATCACCGCCCGAATCTTCTCGATGGTGTAGTCGCATCGGTCACGGGCGGAAACGGTGTACTTCTTTGGCTTATAGCCTTTGGCTAAGAAATCCTGTCCTTCCATCTTTTTGGGAATGGATATGCCAGCGGCAGCGAGAGATGCCGGCGCAATGTCAATGCTATTGATCAAGTCATCCCGAACCTGACCGGCTTGGATCCCTGGCCCTCTTACAATGCAAGGCATATTGATACCCCCCTCGTAAAGCATCTGTTTATGCCGATGCAGTTTGTACCCATGATCGCTTATCAGGAAAATAACCGTATTGTCGTAAAGATCGTCCCGCTTAAGGGCCGCGATAATCTGCCCTACCTGGTCATCGGTGAAAAGCAGACAGTCATAGTGGTGGGCAATTTCTTCCCTAACTTCCGGAATATCCGGATAATAGGGAGGAACCGGAACCCGATCGCGAGGCGTTAAAACGCCAATGCTCTTAACCCGGCCACCTGATTTTCCTCCGGAAATTTGAATCTGTCCAAAGAAAGGCTTGCCTTTTGGCCGGCCTGTCCACTCCGACCCATCCTTCGCCCCTTTGAAATTCCATTTTTCGTCGTAGTGGTCGTAGATCTCATTCAAGTCGAATTCAAAGTTGAAGTCATCCTTTCCCCCAACATTGAAGGAATAGTAACCTGCATCCCGAAAAATCTTGGGTACAAGCTCAACCCCCTCGGGCAAAACGTTCTTGTCATACTCGCCCATATCCTGGCCCCGGAAAGTGGAGCGACAACTGCGGTGTTGATGAGCTCCTACACTTGTCTGCATCATCCCGAGAATGGTACCCGAGCGCATCGCCGAGCACACTCCCGCCGAGGTGTAAAAGCGGTTGAAACGGATTCCGCTTTGAGCAAGAGAATCAATATGTGGGGTCTTTATGACCTTATCCCCATAGCAACTAAACCATCCACTGACATCCTCAAGGTAAATCCAGAGAACATTTGGACGGTCCGTGGCAATCAAATTGGCAGACAGCGTTACAAGAAGAAAGAGAGCAATTTTTCTTATCATGAAAAAAGTTAAGGGTTGAGAAGTCAGAAGACTAATTTATGGCCGATGAATCAACCACTATTTGGCCAACCTCCCAAACTTCTTGATTCAGGAAAAATCAATATTTTGTCCTTTGATTAGGCAAGCTTGTATTCGAGAAAATTTCCCTGAAGGATTTCAAATTTAGCACATAGTCTGCCTCCGCATCCTACACTCCCCTCTTGTTGACATAGGGTGCGGTTTCCTTAAGAAAATAATCAAGCAAAATCAAGGATTTGAACTTTCCGATCTTCTCACCTTAATCCTCCGAAACCTATCTTCTGATAGACGGAACAAATTCTTCCATTTGCTGCTTTTCCAATTTTATCGTTATTCTTGATTCAAAATCTGGTTCGAATAAAAAACTCCGATTACCCGGGTCGCTCCGTCTTTGAGTCCCGAACCGGAAAAGTTTCCACCCGGATTACCATCCTTATCCATCATGTTGCAGGTCATCACATAACGTTTCAGTTCTGGAATGTAGGCAATATCCGCATCCTGAATCCGATGGTTATCCCAGTCATCCACTTCGTCGGAGCGAGGTGTAATGGCAAGGCCTTGGTATTGAAAAGGTTTGCTCAGAGTTTCTGAACGCCATGCGGTCACCTTGTACGGACTACCCCTGGATTCACGATCACAGAAGAGGTAATAGCTTCCCTGAATCTTAGCGATCGTGGCATCCCCTACCCCAAAAGCATTCCCCCCTTCGGGATTGGGGTCCACTGCTTTTGGATTTACCAGTTTCCAGTCACCCAATCCAGTTGCCGAGGTAAAATGAGCGAGGCTGGTTCCATCCGGACCATGAGGAAAATTTCCGTGTTCGCCGAACATGTGGAAGACTCCGTCTTCATGATAAACTCCGACATCGTCGCATTGTTTGCTCGGAAAGGAACCAGATACCTTCCATTTACCATTTGAATCTTCCAATGGACCCGAATACGTGAATACTTGTCCGGCTTCATAAATGTAGTATACGCCATCGACCTTCACCCCGTCGTCGTATTCATAATGATTCCCAATCTTATACTCTCCGGTGACTAGTTCCCAATCATTGCTGTTCCAGGAAAACTTCTTGGCGCGCCAAAGATGAGCGTATCGAGGGGTGTGACTGATTATGAGATGATAAGGAAACTCAAGTTCCGTCTCCACGAAAAGAATCGAATCGTGATTGTTTCCCATAGTGGTGACGAACACGTTTGCATCAACCGGACGATGCCATCCGATCCATGGATCCCCTTTTTCTTCGGACTTTCCCTCTTCAGAAAAAAGAAAAGAAAACAAGACAACCAACAATTTAAGGGTATGCCTGTTCCCCATGAGAACTTGAGTCATCAGTAGTCACAAAACCTCATGAATGATCACAATCCGCATCCCGACAAAGTTTATAGTTTCGGAAATGAGCACCTGCTAAAAACAAACCTCCAGTGGAATTTAAAATCGTCGTGAGATTAAACACACTACCAGCGCCAGCTTGTGAGCAAGAGGCACATACTCCGCAATCGGCCAAAGGTTGGGTGTAGTGAAAAGAATACTGATAAATGGTCACGAACACAATACAGGCCAAACCTGTCAGGCTCAGATAAGCCACCTTCTTATCCTTGTGCTTGCGACAACCCATGAAAACTGCCGCAGTAGTTGTGGGAACGACCAAGAGGACCATCCACAAATGAAAATTCTCATGAATCCAAAAAGTGGTGGATATAATCGGAAGTAATGTAATCAACAACGGAGTCAGCAGGCAGTGCACAGCGCAAATTACCGACATGCTGATAGCCAGTGAGTCCAGCCATGCATAGGATGCACATCTTTTTACTTCAGGTGAGCAATTCATTGGGGATGATTAAGTCTTATCTTTTTTGTTCATTATGTAAATGTTGAAGTATTTTCAAAAACCATAAACTCAATCAAAGGAATGATTCTCTCAAATTGATCTTGGACCTGGTGAATTCGTTCCTTTTCCAAATTTATTGATTCTTCTTGGTTTTGAACAACTTTCGCACACCGGACACTAACTCGTAATCGATTTTGGCACCCTTCTCGGGATATTCGTTCAATCCAGTCCGCAGGCTTTTGCGCACGGAGGTTAGTTTCTTGTTTTCGCCTAAAGGCTTCTCCTCACGAACATCATTAATCACATCAAAAAAGCGACCGTCGCGATAGAGCTTATAGGCCTTGTTTCGGGCCCAAGCCACTTCCCAATGAGAATACTTTATATCAAACTGCTTCGAAAACGGACGGGGAAAGTAGTACCCGTAAATCAACTCCCTCTTTTTACCTTCCTTACCGATGCATTGCGGCCAGAAGCTCCAGCCATCCGCTTGGTCGATTTTCTTGGGTGGAAGATTCGCAGCCTCGACAATGGTCGGAAAAAGATCGGAAAAACAGATCAAATCCATGTTCACCTGGCCGGCACTGATTCGCCCCGGCAAGTTGAGTATCAAAGGCACTTTGGTCCCGTGGTCGTGGGTGTAACCCTTCCCTCCCTTGCGCTCCGTACCAAAAAAATCGAGGGTCAGGCTAGAGCTGGTTCCGTTGTCCGCAGTGAAAATAATTAAAGTATTCTCACGCAATCCAAGCTCAATCAGGGTGTCCTCGATCCGCCCGATGCAGTGATCCATGTATGTCACCATGTCGATGAAGTTCTGTTTCACGTTTTTGCTCATTCGGTTCACACTCCATGGGGTCGGGTCAAAAGGACTGTGCGGAAGATTCATCGGGTAGTAGGCGAGAAACGGTTTGTCCTTGTTCGTCTTGATGAAATCAATCAGGTAATCAGCAATGATGGTCGATCCGTATTTTTCCTCTCCGTGATTGATGACTTTTCCGTCATGCATCAGCGAAGGTTGCCAATAACGCCTGCGTTCCGTCCCTGGAATATTCCATACGCAATGCCGGTCGAAGCCTGCTTCCTTGGGTGAGACGCCGCCCTTCTTTGTCAGCAACTGCCACTTGCCTGCCACCACAGTGGCGTATCCATGGGCTTGGAAATGATTGGCAAAAGTCGGTTCCCCCTTGGGGAAGACACCAAAATCGACGTAGTTAAACACATTTGACTTCCCGGTCATCAGATTGACTCGACTAGGCGTGCATAAGGGCGTCGAGTGGCAGTGATCGAATCGCATGCCCTCGGAAGCGAGCGCATCGAGCCGGGGAGTCGAGAACTCCTTGCTTCCATAGACGCTGAAACATTCATACCCAACGTCATCCGCCATGATCAGCACGATGTTAAGTTTTTTAATTTCTTCTCCGTTTATCTTTGACCCTGCAAATAAAAGTGAGACGGCAAAGATGCATTGGAGCACACATGGAAACCGATTTGATTTCATTTTTTATTTTTGGATTTTTCAGCCCTTACTTTTACTCGTCCCTCATTGTAGATTTGATCATACTTGACGAATTCCCTAAGCATGAACTGGAATTTTTCCGGATTCAAGGCACTTAAGTCCTTACTTTCGATCCGATCCGCCTTCATATCATAGAGGTGTTTGTTATTCACCAATTTCCACTTACCGATTATCAGGGCAGTTTTTTGGTTACTAAAATTCTGATAATAGAATTTATGCTCATTTCGTTTTTCTCCCTTGAAGGAAGGAACCAAGCTGATTCCTCGCATCGGCAAGAGGAGCTTCGCTTGATCAGCTGGATAGTCCACTCCAGCCAATTCACGGAAAGTGGCATGAAAATCAATTAAATGACCCCGTTGACGGTTGAAGGCGCCGGGGACCGTAATGCCATTGGGCCAGTGTGCGACCATCGAAGTGGCAATGCCACCTTCATGCTGATTCTGTTTGTACATGCGAAAGGGGGTGTTGCAGGCATTGGCCCACTCTTTGGTGTAACACCAGAACGAACGTTCGTCCCATGGCATGTAATTATTCTCCAAAGTTTCTTTTTTGGTGCGGTCAAAGGGGCAGGCTCCGTTGTCGCTCAGAAATAGAATCAGCGTATCATCAAGAATTTTTTCATTTTCCAATTTTTGGATCAAACGCCCGAGTTGTTGATCGACCCGGTCGATCATCGCAGCGTAGGTCGCCATGATTAAATCCATCCTGTCCCTTGTCTCCTCGTCCAAGCTGCTCCAAGACCTGACATCCTCTTCGGGCGTGGAAAGGGGCATATCAGCGGGAATTACCTTAAGTTCCTTCATTCGCTTGAAACGTGCCTCCCTTAATTTTTCCCAGCCTTCCTTGTATTTACCTCGGTATTTCATCACATCCTTTTTGGGTGCCTGCAAAGGATAATGAGGAGCGTTGTGGGCTACATACATAAAAAATGGACGATCTTTTTTACGTTCATCGATAAATTGGATGGCATAATCCGTAAAAGCATCCGTTGAGTAAAAATTATCAGGTATTTGGTAGGGTTCGTCATCTAAGAAGTAGGTGAATTTTCCATTTCCCCCGCCGGACTCACCGGTAAAAAAATTGGTCGCTCCTTCGGTGAACCCAAAATACCTCTCAAATCCCCTTTGCCAAGGCTTGTCAAAAATATGCCACTTGCCCACCATGAAATTTTGGTAGCCCCCAAGGGCAAGGTTTTCCGGTATGGTGACAACATTCTTACTTCTGTTTTTTGTAATCTCGGTATGAGTGCGGCCACTCATGAGTGATGCACGGGTGGTTTCACACTTGGCGTTGTTCGTAAAATGGGTATAACGGATGCCATTGAAGGCAAGCTTGTCAATATTGGGAGTTTGGATTTCACTCCCAAAGCAACCAAGATCGGAATAGCCCATGTCATCCAGTAATATGAGAATGATGTTTGGTTTGGAATCATCTAAGGATTTGGCCTCAACATTGAAGCTACTGACAAATATCATACCCATGACTAGGATTTGAAAAACGAATGATTGATTAATTTTCATTAATTTGCTTTTTCAGTTAATTTCTTTGGCCAGTCAATATCCGGCTTGTTTGGCACTCTTTTTTTTGAATTAAAGAATTGAGTCGCATTTACATTGTTAACCAATCTCGCAGAACTCTTTTTCCACCACTTGTGATATGCTTTTCATGTCTCGATAAGTCCTTTAGGAATTTTTCAGAGCCTTTTCCCATTGCTGATGCTTTTGTTTGAATCTCTGAAATTTCTCATACTCGTCATCGGAGAGTTTTCCATCTGCGTTCTCATCAATCATTGGATAGACCCATTCGTATCCCGGTTTCTCACGATCCCATTCGCGATGCGATTCCCAGCGATGAATACGACTGGACTGGGCAATCGGGAGATCCAGAATCTGTTCAAGTTCGAGTAACCGGCTCCTAAGTTGATCATAGGAAACCACTTGCACGGGGCAATTGTCTCGAACCGCCATGGCACTGGCCACCCCCGCTGATTCGCCAAGTATCATCCAGACCGGTTCCATCCGAATGGAAGTCATGGCGATGTGACTGGCGGATAGGCAAACCGGAACAATCAGATTTTCGCATTCTTCGCTTTTCGGGATGATCGCTGAGTATGGAATCTTGTAGATTCCGTTTCGCTTTCCCTCGTCCAAGTAAAGAATAGAGAATTCCCCACCTTGCAGGGCAACTTTGCCATTCTCTGCAACCGTGGCATAAGGCCAGTCATCCACTCCATAGGATGCCAGACCAATCGAATGCGCTGGGTCGGTTTTACCCTCCAAGTCTTTTTGCGTGACCACGTAATCGGAAATCATTCGCCTTGCTTCACGAACATACAATTGATTGGGCCATCCATGCGTATCATCGAAGACCCCACTGCGGAATGAAATTTCCTCCGCTCTTTTTCTCCGCTTCTCTGGAACATTTGAATCGGTCTTTAGAAAATGCAACAGTTTGCAAAAGAATTCCTGATGAAATTTCCAGATGGACGAACGGACTTTCCAGTCCCCATTTGGATACAGGTCGTTGCATCCGTAGATCGTGGTGGTGAGTAGGGAACGGCTAAGATTCCCACTGTCTCCCCCAATGAAATAGTTTCCTCTGGGTTCGACGATTCCAAGCTTTTTCATCGACCGGTTGGTGGAAATATCAACCCCGTTTTGATAAGCTCTCCGAAAAAGTTCAAACTCGGCGGGATCATAAGCCGTTGGCTCGGGAATCGGAATTCCCTTACCCGACACATCGAATTTGAAACGGAAGCAGTACCCCATGGTCAACCTGTCCGCACTTCCGAGCGGACCAATTTTCCTGTTCTGAATGAAAGGAATCAGTCCACTCTTCGAATCCCCGGGTATTAGATACGGATCAATCTCGTACACCTGCAGGCTTGGCCGGACACCAGCTAGGGACTCACCGTATTTTTTCGATGATTCCCTGCCCCATGAGTAGGATATGCCACTCGATGCCATAAGGTCACCCTCGTAGCTGCAATCGATGAAAACATCCGCTTCAACCGTTAGGGCATTGATTCTTTTAGGCTCCGGAATCGGGCAACCAGTCGGATCGACGGGAGCAAGGTCCAAGTGTATGGATTGAATCAACTTTTCAGACCCGTTCACTTTTCCCAAACGATGGTTATAAATTACCTGAATATCATGCTTGTTAATCAATTCTCTGAACGTTTTACGATAAACCTCATTGCCGGGCTGTCCTCTTAGAATCTCATAGGTGGATCCACCCACCGTTTCTCTTCTGCCCCAGTCCAAATTGCTGATTCCTCCCCCGGTCATTCCACCCAGCCATCGGCTCGGCTCGATCAGAATGACGTCCATACCTTCCTTCTTGGCCGCCACTGCAGCCATGACCCCGCTGGCCGTGCCTCCGTATACGCAAACATTCGCCCGATAGTTCTTAATTTCTGCAGCCACAAAAGTTTGCCAGGCAAGTAATGAGCCTAGGATAAATTTCATTTCCAAAAAGATTTAAAATTTAAATATCATACAAATCATCTAATCATCAATCCGAATACGGATGTTCTTGAATTCGACTTTGGTGCCCTTTCCGTGATCCTGGAAAGCGATCCATCCCTTGGAGGTGGAATACTTTTTATCATGATCCGTTATTTGAGAAAAGACCATGCCGTTGATCTTCTGAATCAAAGTGGGACCTTCGGCAATGACCACCAACTCATTCCAGTCATCCTCGTTGTAGGCGGACTTCACTTGGTCGGGATCCGCCACTTTCTTGATACTTTTGGTTCCATCCTTGGCATAGACTGTTTCCTCCCCGGCCAAGGCTAATTTGCTTCGGTATTTTTCAGGTGCCTTGGAATGATGCCACAGGCCCATCTTGTCCTGCGGAGCCACTTCCACCTGATACCCGCGAGCCTGAAAAGGCTCGAACTCGATGGTTCTTACCTGCACTCCGGAATTGCCACTGTGGTAACGGAAGGATAGACGGAGTTCAAAATCGGCCGGCTGCCCTCCCCTCCAGAAAACCCAATTGTTCAGGGTCGACTGTTTGGGGGTGATCGCACCATCGACGACCGTCCACATTTCGGACATACCCTCCCAGCCGGACAGGTCCTTGCCGTTGAAGATTGAGGTGAAACCTTTCTCGACTTTAGCACCGCTTAATAAATCAGCACAAATCAACAGCCATAGGGGTGTAAATACATTTGGAAAAAACTTTATGATAGGATCTGGAAGGATTGGGGAGGATTATTTAGTTGAGAAAGCCTTGCTTTGCACAAGGGCATGAACAAAAGAGATAACAGAATTTTCCTGATCACTGGCGGAAGCAAGAATTTCATTGGCCAGATCCTCATCGGTGAACCCAAAGGGACGACCCAATCCATATCCAATCAGATGCTCGGTAAAACCACGGGCAAAATCATTTTCTTTCTGGGCGATCAAATCACGCATTTCAAAATAGTCAGAAAATTCAGGACCTTTGTAAAATTTACCGGATGGATCGATATCGTAGTTCCTCCTGATGGTTTTTTTACCATTTTTGACAAGCTGGGTATTCTGAGTCCGCCATTTTCCGGCCGCAGTGAAATTTTCCAGACCAAAGCCAATCGGATCGATCTTGCGGTGACAACTAGCGCACTGTGGTTCTTCCTGATGAGCCAATACCCGTTCGCGGGCGGTAAGGGGTTTGTCGGCCAGGCGGGAAAGTTGGGGAACATTCGGAGGGGCCGGTGGTGGCGGATCATTCAGGAGGTAGCGCAAGACCCACGCTCCCCGTTCGACCGGACTGCTTTCGATACCGTCACTTCCCATTGCCAAAACCGCGGCGGTACCGAGCAAGCCCCCTCGCGGAGAATCAGGCGGTAAGGAAACCTTGCGGAAGTGATCACCGGTAACTCCCTCAATTCCATAGTAGGTACCCAGCAAGCCGTTAATCATGATGTAATCACTCTTCAACAATTTCCGGAGATTTCCGCCATTCTGATCACGCAACAAAAGAGCGAAGGACTCATAGACTTCCTTTCTTGCGGAAGCCCGAACACTTTCATCAAACTCACGGTGTAATTTGGTATCAAACTGAAAGAAATCCAATCTCTCCATATGCAACCACTGATGTACAAATCCAGCCACGAATTCTTCGGATCTGGGATCGGCAATCATTCGTTCAACTTGTTTCTTCAGTACCCAAGACTTTTTTAACAAGCCCTTTTCGGCCAAATCGTAAAGCTTGGCATCGGGAGGCCCACTCCATAGGAAATAAGCGAGTCGAACCGCTAATTCCCGGTCATTGAGCGGACGTTTGGATCCCTCGATATTCGGCTCATCCAGATAAAGAAAGCCGGGAGAGGCAAGGATGACACTGAGAGGCGTACGGATGGCCACGTCGAAAGAATCACCCGCAGTCATTCTTCTCTTATACAATCCGACCAATTGATCAATAAACATGGGGTCCGGATCAACCTGGCGAAAGGCTTCCACGCAAAAGCGCTGGAAAATGGAACGGGCTCTCTTTTCCTCCGTATCCAAACTTCCCGACAGGTTATTTTGCAAAATAGGTACAAGCCCACCGTCCTGAGCCTTCTCATGCAGGGGTCCTTCCCATTCCACCCAGTCAATCCAGAGAGCCGGTGGTGGAGCCATGCCTCCCCGGTAAATCTCATTTTTACCCATCAAGGTATCTGCTTTCAGATTACTCTTCTCACGCAGGGCAAATTTACGAGTCCCATTCAGGGTCAATTCCACGGTGGTTTCGAATACCTGCGGATCTGTTGTAGTTCCGGTTACTTGAAAAGTTTCCAACAAGCTGAAGCCGTCCCCATCCACATTTCGACTTCCTCCGTTACTTACCGATCCAAGGACCGCAAAATGCCGATCCGAAGATGTGCCCTCCACGGATCCCATGCGTACGCGGATCTTGTATTTCCCAATAGGTAAAGGCTTGGATCTCTTCTTAAATCCAGGCGGTTCCATACTGATTTCAATAAACTCCTCGCTGTTCAAATTCCCATTTCGGTCAAACACGCCAAGCAAAGATCCCGTCTTGGTCAGCGGATCATTGAGATAGCGAAGCTGGGAAGCTGCTTCCATCTCATAACGACGAATACGAAACTTTGCCTCATCCAAGTCTTTGACACCCACTGCTGGACGGGGAATGCCGTCTTTTTGAAAAGCAAGAGCAGCCTCATATCCCGCCTTGAAGTAATTCTCGTATTTCTTTTTCACTTTGGTGGTCGCATAGTGCTCCACCTCGCGACGCTGTTTAAAGATCTTGTTTTCGGGCGGGGGAAGTGGCCCCTCCAATTCTACCCAGTCGATCCAAATTGCCGGGGGATGCCCGTACCCGTTCTCTGCCCTAAGCTTATTATGGTCGTCCCAGAGCACTTTCAGGTTTCCAGTGTTCGGTTGTTTTTCCTGCACCGCGAATTCCTTGGGCATGCCGGGACGCAACTCGATGGGGAATTCAATAATCTGCGGAGCTTCAATCGTTCCGGTCACTTGACGCACTCCGATGGGTTTGCCTTTCAATCCCCAATCCCTTGAATCAATATCCCGCTGGGGATGCCCGACTTCGATAAATCGACGGGATGACGGGGTTCCCTTGACCGCACCCACCCGAACACGCACGACATAGTTGCCCGGTTGTAAGTCCTTCTTATTGTGCGGAACGATTACTCGTCCAGTTCCTTGGGTCAGTTTGAGATAGGTGCCGTTATCCCGATGAGGCAGGCTCACGTAATGTTTGTGCAAGGCAAGATTTTTGGATCTTGAAGGATCGGCGGCGGCGGCTTTGTGGCAATCTATAAATCCAAAGTCCCGGGAATCAGGTGCCCCTTTCAAGTGCTCGGCAAAAGTATAAAATCGATTGGGATGATCGATCAGACGATCCTTCTTTCTAATCTCGGCAATTATGGTCTGGTTCTCGGGCGATTTGGCGGCCTCATCCACTCCTTTTTTCCACTGTCTAAAACGCTCCTGACGTGCTTCGACTTGCTTAATGTATTCCTCATTAGCTGGATTAATGTTCTTCTCTGGTTCGACGCGGGTGATTTCCAGTTTGGCGGTTTGCTTCTCTTGGATCGGCCCTTCGAGCTCAATCCAATCAACCCAAACGGCCGCAGGTGTTCCATAACCATTTTCTCTTTTATGAACAAAGAATTCTCTTCTTGCTTCCTCTTCGCTGGAATGCTGCTTTTCCCGTATCGCGAATTCTCTCGGCGTATCCTTTCCAACCTCGATGTAAGTCTCGATGATCTCGGGATATTCGACCGTACCCGTTACTTGATGAGTGCTGATGGGCAGACCGGAGAAACCTTCTGCAACCTGATTAATTCTCTGAGGATGCCCAACATCAATGAATCGGCGAGAAAAGGGAGATTCTTCCACGGCCCCTGCCCGAATCCGAATTCGGTAGGACCCGGGCACGATCTTATGTTTAGGGGGAAGGATATCCACTCTTTGAATTCCCCAACCAAGTTTGAGATAACTTCCCTGATTGCCCTTGGGGAGATTATGATAATGAGAAATGTAGGCATGGAGTCGATCGTAACCGCTTTGGAAAGTAAAGGTGGCATCGAAATCGTCCTTGAACCCGAAATTCTTTGCATCCGGAGCTCCGATCAACTGCCCGGCAGAAAAGTAAAATTTATGGGAACGGGGGGCATTTAATTTGAAAGTTGGATATTCCTTGCGGAAATTCTCCATGTATTCATGGTTTTCCGGAGCCCTAGCTACCTGATCCACTTTCGCCTTCCATGCATAAAAACGCTTGGCACTCTCTTCAAACCGAATCAGAGATTTTTTTTCCCGCTCGTTGATGGTCTTTTCCGGTTCAACGCGAAAAATAAAGTTATCTTTCGCAGTGACTTTAAGCCTTTCGAAGGCTTCATCCACCGCGGTACGCCCCAACACCAGGTATTGTTCGAACTGATCGCTGGAAATATACTGGGAAGCACCCACGGTATCGAAGGTTCCCGAACCGCCATCAGAAGGAAGCGAATCAACATTGAGGCTAACCCCGGTCAGAGATTTCATCGTATTTTGATACTCTCTTCGGTTGAGGCGTCGAATGGTGATCTGTCCACCTGAGTCGGAGAGTATTTTACGTGCGAGAACCATAGTATTGGCCAGATCTCCCAAGAAGTCTGCTTTAGCCACGCTTTCCGGTTGTTTCTTATTCTCAGGTGGCATTTCTCCGGAATTCATCACGTTCAAAACTTTTTGCCAAAGTTCTGCATGTTGAAGGGTGTCCACCTCCGGAGGCAAGTCTTCCAAGTTGACCTTCCCCTTCTGCGTATCCGCATTGTGACAGTCCATACAATGGTTGAACAGGAGATCGAGATGCTTTTCGGGAACGATTGCACGGGGTTCTTTTCCCCAAAGAGTAAGATTGGCCAGAGCGAATCCGACCAAAAGGAAGGAAATTTTTAAGCTCACGCTTGCAATTCTTTGATCACGCCCGAACTGTCTCCATGTCGCTCAGCCTCGATCCCCATTCCCTGAAGCATAGTCAGCCAAACATTGCAAAGGGGAGTGTCCTTCGGAAGAACAAGGTGTTCCCCCAGTTTGAGGTTGGATCCCCCACCGGCGAGTAAAGTTGGGCAGTTATCCAGGTAGTGGATACTACTGATATTCGATCCAAACGCGAGTGTAGTATGCTCAAACAGGCTGGTTCCGTCCGCCTCTTTAGTGGCTTTCAATTTGTCTAGGAATCCAGCAAGCAGGGTGCTGTGCATTTGATCGCGAGCCTTGGACGCCTCCATTCTTTCACCTGGAGAATAGTGACTGACGTTGTGAGCGCTGTGTGTAAAGTCCATGCTCTGCAGGAGAGACTGACCGGGCATCCGATAAGTCAAAGCCCGAGTGCTGTCGGTTTGCAAAGCGGCCACGATCAGGTTGTGCATCATCTCAATTTCTTCCCGACCCTTAAGACCAGCAGGGGGCTCATCTAACGGAGCCTTGGGCTTTGGCTTATCCAACCAGTCTTCATCTTTGCCGAGACGGGTTTCAATGTCCCGGATACCCTGAAAGTACTCGTCCAACTTATCGTTATCGTTTCTGGATAAGCCTTTTTGCACTCGCTTGGCCTCAGTCAACACCGCGTCCAACACACTCCGCTTCTCTGCGATCGCAGCCTGACGGTCTTCAAGGCGCAAGTCTTCTGCAGAGAATAATTTGTGAAAAGTCACAACCGGATCATTGTACCCAGAAATCGGTTTGCCCCTTTTATCCCATGCAAGCGATAGGCCTGGCCCATGCCCGGAAGCACTTCGATCCGTGCTATCCAGTTGAATCGAAGAAAAACGAGTTTGTTGGCCAAGTTGCTCAGCGACCACTTGGTCAGCGGAGATGCTGTTGGCCATATTTTGACCGGGGACCGAATAACGGTTTGCCCCGGTCAGCCAAAAGGTACTTCCCCAATGAGCCTCATTGGAGTAGTTGTTGGCACATCCTTGCACGATGGTAAAATCTTTTTTGTGCCTGGCTAAGGGGCTAAGGCCCTCGGACAATTGGTAATGCGCACCCGTATCTTTCTGATCGGGATACCAAGTCTGCTTGGTCACTCCGAAGCCCATGCCCATAAAAACCGCCCGTTTGGGAATGGCAACCGAGGCCTTCGTTGATGCTGAAGCGAAACGGCGAAAACCTATGGATTCAAGCATGGGGAGGGCGATTAACGCCCCTGTACCGCGTAGAAAAGTTCGTCTGTTCAAATTAGGCTTCATGTTTTGTTCATGATAGAAAAGACTTCATAGATATCAAATATCTTTATTTGCCTTTTTCTGACCATATCCTTTCCTGTATTTCTGAAATAACTCCTTTTAACCTTGGAAAATTAATGCTAGTCATCACTAAATTCAATTCTAGCATGATATTTTTTCATTCAGATTAAAAATCACTAAAGAAATATGATTACCTACGACTATCATTGCGATGCCAACGGAACGACGCTTACTGTGAGCCACAGTATTAAGGAAATCTTAACCAATTGGGGTCAATTGTGTGCTCTTGCCAATCATCGAATGGGAAAAACCCCGCCACAGATACCCGTTCGTCGACTCTTTTCATGCCAAGAATCAAAACCCGATGATTCCACTCTCTCCATGTTTTCTAAAACGAAGCCAAGCGGTGGTGGTTTCAATTGCTGCTGAATCCAGCAACCCGCTATTATTATGTTCGCTTTGCACAACTCAGTTTTAATCAGTGCTCTCGCATTGCTTTTGCCGGCGTGGAACATCACAGCTAAGGAAGAAAAGTGGATCCAACTATTCAACGGCCAGGATTTGTCGAATTGGACTGTAAAAATTCGAGGTTATGAAGTTGGAAACAACCATAACAATACCTTTTCTGTAAAAAATGGGGTGATTCGCGTATCCTATGACCAATACGACGATTTCAATGAAACCTTTGGACACCTTTTTTATAACTTACCTTTTTCCCATTACGTTTTCCGTGCCGAATATCGTTTTCTAGGCAAGCAAGCACCCGGAGGTCCCGGATGGGCCTTCCGAAACAGCGGTGTCATGATACACGGCCAAACCCCAGAAACCATGACCAGGAACCAAGACTTCCCTGATTCCATAGAAGTTCAGCTTCTCGGTGGGACAGGAAAGGGCAAGCGGACCACGGGCAATTTGTGCACTCCGGGAACGGACGTGGTCATGAACGGCAAGCTTTTGAAGCGCCACTGCACGAGCAGCAACAGCAAAACCTTTCACGGTGATCAATGGGTAACCGTGGAAATTGAAGTTCGGGGAAGCAAGTCCATCAAGCACTTCATCAATGGAGAAACTGTTTTGGCCTATACGAATCCACAATTGGATGACGGCACTTTACTGAACAGCGGCACTATTTCCCTACAATCTGAAAGTCATCCCGTTGAATTCCGTAAGATTGAACTGAAGAGACTCAGATAAAGCAACAACTGAAAGCATGCCGTCCAACTGTATTTTCTGTCTTGAAAAAACCGATCATTTCAGGGTTTTAATGTCGACGATGTCACGGTAGGCCGCACGGTTAACAGGTAGAACTGCAGCGGAAACCGACGGGAATGTGACTTTTCCCGTTGCTGCCCATTCCGTTCCCCTTATCAAAGTCTCCTGAAAGGCAACACCTCCCATTGATTTGTGGCTGTGACCCATAACGGTGTGAAAAACCCTTCCCTTGCCATATTTAATCGTCATCAAAACCGGTTCATGTCTTTCCGATCCGCCCTCAGCTAAGGCAGTGGCAAGAACAGTCATGTTAATGGCCGGTCCACGAAGGCGATCGTAAAGCTCCTCCTTTACCATGAGAAACTCGTTAGGAAGCCCACGGGTAATGGGATGGTTGTTTTCTCTGACAACCACTTTGTATTCCCAGGGTCTGCCGTGAGAACCACCTCTTCCCTTGGAATGGTCGCGAATGATGTCTCCATCTTTCCAATAGACGTAGGGACCGTCTTTTTCATTACGACCTTTCCAGCCGCCAAGTCCAATCATTTCATTGTACTCTTTCCACTTGGGAAAGGAATTGTCAGCCGCATGGACCACCACAAGATTGCCCCCACCCTTGATGTATTGAACGAAAGAATGCTGAGTCTCTTTCAACCACGGGTCCCCGTTGTAATTCGAAAGAATTACGTCGTACTGGCCAAAATCAGGTTTGAAATCAGCAATCTCTTCCTTCGCGACAATGGCTCTTTCGACAATAAATCTTCCCGTTGCCTGCAGTGTATCAATCATCACAGGCGAACACTTCTTCCAATCATGATTGTTCTGACCGTCCACTAAAAGCACTTTTATCATCGAAGTGCTTTCATGATCATCTGCATGGGAAAGGAATGGAATCAAAAAGAGCGTAATTGCGGAGGCAAAAACCAAATAAATCTTTTTCATATTCTTATGGGCTTTACAATTTGGATTCGATGACCGCGTCCCCTGGAGACAAAGCAATGGCAATCATTCGGCGCTTACTTGATCAACTGGGCAATGGAAGGAACGCCATTTTCGGGCACTTCCTCCCCGGCAGTCCAAGCGATCGCATTGAGTATTGTAGTACGCCAATTGTCTCTCGCCCAAGTATTGTGGTAATGCCCACCGGTGGTACCAAAACCACGTCCTTTACCGTTTGGGCGTTCATAGGCCCAGCCAATATGCTGAATTTCTCCTGCTGCCATGGATTTACGAACATGAGGATTATTGGAATGGGGACCATCCTTGCGATCCATGGTCTCCTTGGGTGGATGAGCTGAAAGAATGGGTGTGACGCCCATCATTTCGGGCTGAAAACGCATATGGAAATACCACTCATCCTTCTGACTGAAAGGTTTAACTCCACGGGTAATCGGATGTTTGGGGAGGGATTTAAATTCAGCCGTCCAGTGAGGGTTGACTGACCAGTGGGTCTCAAAATATCCACCCATGGCTTCACGCATTAGGACACCTGCCCTGCCGATCGGCACTTCCACCGCATAGTGCATGAAAACAAAACCAACTCCTGACTCGATCAATTTCTCAAACTGGTCGAGGTGCTTCATAACCAGGTGTCCCTTGCCACCGTTACAAAAAATCACCACGGAATCAGCCCCATCAAAAGCTTTTGTATCGTCGGGCCAGCCTTTGTACTGGGCGGTGTCAAAACCAAGACCACTCTCCTCTAGAGCATTGGCCAGGATGGCGTTTCCGCTTTCATGGGCATGAACATCAGTATTTTTTCCTTTGTCTGCAAGAAAAACGACTTTTTTAATTTTAGCGTTAGAAAAGGAGGAAAACGTCAGTATGGAAAATGTGATAAGGAGGAATAAAGGAGTGATTAATTTCATAAGTTGACAGTTTGAAGGTTGCAATTTTCCAATGCTTAGAAATCTTCTATTATTGTTAAGCAAAAAGTAAGTGAATCGATCAAAAACTTTTTCGAGAGCACGGTTGATTCTTTCAGTTTTCCTCTTCAACTCCGGCATCCCACGAAGGAAAAGGATCGTTAAAACGCTGAGGCCAAGTGGTCTCGTCGGTGGATATCTCTTTCTCTGTAAGGAGGCATTCATCAAACATCGACGTAAGTGCCTCCTGATCCATATCGCATCCGATCAAGACGATCTCCTGGCGGCAATCTCCATTACCGGGCTTCCATACCCGATCGATGTGACTGCGGTCTTCAGGCCAGTAACTTCGTGGAAGTGCCGCCCAGAAATAACCACCACCTTCATGTCTTGAAATCGAACCCGCCCTTGACCAGACACCTGTCATTTTTAATCGGGTGGCGAGCCAGAAAATTCCCTTTGATCGAATGACTCCAGGCCATTCACGCTGTAGGCATTCAAAAAAACGTTGAGGATGAAAGGGAATCCTTCGCTCATAGACAAAATTACCAATCCCATATTCCTCGGTCTCCGGAGTTTGTTCAACCAAGGATTCAAGCCATCCATCGTGCTGGGACGCACGCAAAGGATCAAACTTACCCGAGCCTAGAACCTCTTCGATGGGAACCTCTGCATTGACCGTATCGTGAATTAACGCCTTCGAGTTGAGGGCCCGGATCATTCCATGCACTTGGTGCAGTTGATCGGATGTAATGAGATCAGTCTTATTCACCAGAATAACATCTGCGAAGTCTATCTGATCTGACAACAAATCAACAATGGTTCGCTCATCCTGTTCATCAACAGCCTGCCCACGGTCCACCAATTGTTCAGTTGTGGAAAAATCCTTGAGGAAGTTGGGGGCATCCACCACAGTGACCATGGTGTCTATGGCAGCAATTTCTCCTAAGGAAGATCCGTTCTCGTCCTCAAAGGTAAAAGTCTCGGCCACAGGCATCGGTTCGGACACTCCCGTGGATTCAATTACGAGATGATCAAAACGATTCTGTCTTGCAAGCTTACCTACCTCAACCAACAGATCCTCGCGGAGAGTGCAGCAAATGCAGCCGTTCGACATTTCTACCAATTGCTCCTCTGTTTGAGAAAGGGATGCATCTCCGTTACGAACCAAGTCAGCGTCAATATTGACCTCTGACATATCATTGACAATCACCGCCACTTTCCTTCCATCCCGATTATTCAAGATATGGTTCAATAACGTAGTCTTACCTGATCCTAGAAATCCGGAAAGGACGGTAACTGGAAGTTTTGTTAAAGCCTGTATCATTCAATTACGAACAAAATGTATCTTCCATCAAATCAAGGCATTCGATCCAGAAAGTAGCATTCATCGCATCATAACGCATCGTATCTGGACCGGTTTTGGTGGTGAAGAGAATATTACTTGGCTCTTCCACAAGCTCATCGAAAAGACGATTAAGACAATAACCATGAATCTCATCCCTGGAACCCGGAACAGGGGAACCCGCCCCGCCACTAGCATGATCTCGCAAAGCACTGATAACTAATTGAAGATCTTCGCCACCAAGATTTATTTTTAATGGCAGGGCAGCGTCCTTGTGCTCAGCAAATATGGAAGCAAGACGTTTAATGACTCTTTTAGCCTCTCCTTTTCGATCCTGAATATCTTGTTCCACCTCAGGATTTTGAGGCAGCTCCGAGCCCATTTCAAAAAGGGGGCGGACCGTTCTGATGGGCTCGTCAGGACTCATCGTAAATTAGAATTCATTCAAAGGCGTGTGGGATTGGGAATACCCGAATATACCTGGTCAGGGTCGAAAGACTTATTGTCTTCAACAAATTCAAGCTCTAGGTCCTGCGGCTTTTGGGGTTTCACTGGAATCGAACGATAGAAACAGGAACGATATCCAACGTGGCATGAGGCTTCATTACCTCCAGTTGCGGGCGGAGTTAATTTGACTTCCAGAATTACACAATCCTGGTCATCATCGATCAGAATTCGTTTGATATTTTGATACATGCCGGATGTCTCTCCTTTTTTCCAAAGTTTTTGCCTGGAACGTGACCAATAATGAGCAAGTCCGGTAGAAATGGAAAGTCGAAGTGCTTCCGAGTTCATAAATGCAAACATTAAAACTTCACGAGTTTCTGCATGAGTGGTGATGCATGGGATACATCCATTTTCGTCGAACTTCGGTGCTAATTGGTTGCTTTCCTCAACTTGTTTGACGGAGGAGCGTGAAAAAAAAGAGATTTCCGTTGGACTGCTGTCTGGCATAAGCAAGTAATTTAGAAAAGTCTAGCTTCCTGTAGAAGAAAAAATTCCCTTACTCACCCAAAAACTAAACAAAGGTAAACAAATTAATTTGAAAAATTAGAGCCCTATTAATTTTAATTGCCAAAAAACTCACCATTTCCGTCCAGCGAGGAGCAATATTTTCGATATGCTTGGAACGATAAACTAAAGCAGCGCCAGTGATGGAAATTACAAAGTTATAACTTGGTCTGGTGGATTTGTTCCAAGGGCAGAGTAAAGTTGTGGGAAGCATCCTGCAACCACACCATCGACCAAACCTTTTGCCATGACTTCTCCACTGCCACACTGCTCGAAAGTACCATCAGCCAGCCCTCTCCTAACCGCACACTGGTCACATACCATCAACAGCATGTTTTTTTCTTTGGCAATTTTGGCCAAACGCTCGCCAACTGGATCGTTTTTTTTCAGGCAAAAAAGATTATCGTCGAAGAAAAACATGCCGACCACATTAACAAGATGGGAGTCGTTTTCCAGTTGCGGTAAGATCATGCTACTCAGTTGGTAGGTACTGGCCATGCTGGTTTTGAATACGTAGGCAATTTTCATTTGTTTTTTATGTGCGTAGATATGTTGGTGAATGTGATGATGTAGGATTATTGAAATAGATTGCTCATTACCTATTGCAAGTAAATTGCATTATGTTCTGCTTCTTCAAAACGCAAGTTGAAGTTGCCAACCACCTGTAAAAAGAAACACGCGACAGATGGAATGATGTGTGAACGCTTTTATAGGGCTAGATCAACTATTACAGTGAAACGGACTTGGTTACAGAAGTGGTCAATGAGTTGTTCGGTACTAGAACAATACGCGAGAGAAAAGTCAGATGAGGAAATTCGACCAACATCCCAATAATTAGAACAGCATACACCATGGGTTGGTCCGGAAGAGCGATGGTAGCAAGTCCTAGCATCAATGGCGAATTCCGAGCTGTGGTCGTCATCGCGAATAATGCATGCTGGGGCCCAGTAAAACGAAAGAACCTTTTGAAAAACTCACCCATCAGCCAAGTCGCGAAGAAAAACAGAAAGATTGCAAGCAGGATGAATGGAAAAGTTGAGCTGTAGGCTGCTAATTCGAGAGTATGGCAGGAGAAAATGCAGAATACTAACGCAGATAGAAACCATGGAATTAAAGAGCCGGCAAAGGTCGTAACGGATTTCAAGCGATCCGATGACAAAACGCTCGATAATATGAAACGTATAAGAAACCCTCCCAAAAATGGAATCAGAAACCATTGCCAAAACATTCTCCAAGTATCAACGACTTCAAAACTCGTTTCAGAACTAATGAACATCGCGAGGTAGATGGGGAAAAAAAATAACTGGGAGATTAGGTTGATGGGAATAAGAATCGAACCAAGTGGAACATCTCCCTTTGCGATTCGCGTGAAGGCAAGAAACCAGTCCGTGCAGGGAAAAAGCAAATATAGGAACAGGCCTGTGAAAAGAGCGGGCTGATCAGAAAAAAAAGAAGAGGCGAGTCCCCAACTCAATATCGGAATAAGAATGAAATTGGTTACCCACGCAAGAAAGAGAAAGGTAAGTTGATCGGAGGCTATTCGTAGTCGGGCAAATCGGACCTCGAAAAATATGAGAGTCAAAAGTGTGAGGACAAGAGGATCGATCAGAACACCAAGCCCTTCGCCGGAACCATGGAAAAGGGTACCGAATCCAAGCCCCAATAGCATAGCTGAGGGAAGCAGAACAGTTAACACTGTGCCGATTCTCATTTTCAGGAAAAAGCATTTGGTTCAGGAGCGGTCTCGGCAGGCTTGATCGCACACTCGCACTCCGTGCAGCATTCCAAGTCGTTATTCATAAAACCTGCCTTTTTGTACGACTTGAGTTTTTCATCGAATTCAGGTTTGCCAAGTCGGTCGGCAATTTCACGGGCAACAACCCCAAATCGAGCCCGAAATTTATAGATGAAACAAAAAAGAGAGTTACGGTGCACCAAGGCAGGACCCGAGTAGAAGAGTCCAGAAGTAAGGGTTGACTCATCGGCTTCCTCACTGAAAACAGGAAGATGATTCTCATCGTGATTGAAAAGATTTTTGACCGGGCCAAGACCAGAGTAAAAACCGTTGGCAAGAATTGGACGAGTGTAGGAAACCGAAGGAATACCGTCCTGATCTAGCAAAGTCCACCAACCCGAACTTTCCTCGATCCTGCAAATATCAGAGTTTTTGAAGAGTTGTAGATTCTTCATTTTCTCCCCGGACTGAATGACTTCACGAAGACGGTCAAAAGTACGAGGACTCAGTGAACGCGATGGATCCGGATCGTCGGAAGACCATGGTTCTCCCCGGGAATGAAGACTGACTGATTTTCCCAAATCAACAAGATTCAAAGCGGCGTCAACTCCACTTTCATACCCACCAATAATGGTAAATTTTTCTCCTTCAAGTTCCGTCCAATCCACAATCTTCGAAGAATGCAATGCCAGTTCCGCTCCGGAGAAAGCTTGATCGCGAGGCGAAAAGAACTGCCCAGCCGCCCATACCACCATCTCCGCTTGGTAATCACCAAGGTTGGTCGAAGCAAGAAACTGACCATCTTGTTTGATTAAATTGGTCACGCGAACACCAGTCATCACCGGTAATTCATGGTGGGTCACAACTGCTCTCAAGTATTTTGCATATTGTTCACCTCTAGGATGCTGGGTACGAAGATAATCGGCAGGTGAAGTGTCAGGATCAATTGCATTGAGATCAGTCAGTCCGAATGAATTTGAGTGAAAGGATGGAGTGATAAAAGACATTTGTCTAGGCCAGTTGAGAAAGGAAGCCCCGATTTCGCGGGCCTCAATGATAACCATTTCATCGACCCCAGCTTGCTTTAAGGCAGTTGCAACTCCGAGGCCAGCTGGACCAGCACCGACTATTAGAACCTTGGTTTTTCGTCTTTCCGAAGTTTGTTTGTCTGATACGATGAACATCTTGAATCAACGCAAAACCATTGACGAAAATACAAAGGAGTGCAATTTCTTAATGCAAATGACTTGCAATAAATTCACTTGGATCATGTTCATCTCCGACAGAATTTTTTACTTTTCATTGATTGCTCTCTCCTTGTCGGCGATTTCCTGCGATCGCAACAACACAGGGTATATCGAGGAAGGCGAAGTAACTTGGCCCGAAATCACCCAATTCGATGATATCGCATTCCGTGCAGATGGCTTGCTCAGAGTAAAGGATCTCGATGCAGCCCGTGCCATGCACGACGAGCTTCTCAATGCCGGTTTGGCACTGGACCCTTCAAACATTCCTTCGAACGTAGCCAATCCCCAACAGGTCGATTTCATTTTGGGTGATCTTGTAAGTTTAGTGAACGGCATCAGCAAGGCTGGCCCGAACGATCCTGCTTATGAAACTCTGATACTTGGCCTACATCCTTTGATCGCGAAATTGATCGAGGCTGCTGGGATGCCCCATATCCATGCAAATGAAGGTCCGAACAGCGGCTTTCTTCATCCAGTCTTCAATGAAGAAGGAATGCAGGTAGGCACCATGGAGATCAAGCTGCATGATGATGCCGGCGACTTGGAGGTCTGGCTAAAAAAAGGTGGTTATGAAGGCGAACCATGGCGATTGCCCATCGATAGCACCCTTACCGTTGAATTCGAAGGGCTCAAAAAACGGATTATCCTTGCGGTCCGTGATCAAGAAAGGAACGAAGACGAGTCAGGGACTTCCACGATTTATCAAGGAACCACGGACTATTTCGTCTTTCCAGGGGAAACTCAAGACGATGCATCTTGGCTGATGGGAGCCGACTTTGCGGCCAAAGTAATAGTAAGCTTTGGGGACGCCACTACAGGCCAATTCGTCCTGCGACCCCATATTCACCGAGCAGACGAAAAATAAACCAAATATGATCCGCCTGAACAAGGTTTCCCTTCGGCTAGGGAATGCGTCTCGTTCGTCCTCAGTCCAATTTGATCTTCCTAACTTTGAAGCTGCTCAAGGTGAAAAAGTTGCTCTGATCGGTCCCAGTGGCTGCGGAAAAAGTACCCTATTGAACCTAGTCGCCGGATTATACAGAGCCGATGCAGGAAAAATTCAGGTAGCCGGTAGCAATTTACCAACCCTTACTCCTGCTCAGCTTGACCGACATCGTGGAGCCCACTGCGGAATGGTTTTTCAAACTTTCCGACTCCTCACACCCTTCACTGCAGTCGAAAACGTAGCCATCGGACTTCGTTTTGGCTCCCGGAAAGGCATGGATGTGCAAACGAAAGCCAGAGAAGTCCTCCGTCGAGTCGGACTGAGCAACCGCTTGCATGCTCGTCCAAACCAACTTTCTGTTGGAGAGCGACAACGAGTTGCCATAGCTCGGGCCATTGCTGGAGGCCCATCCATCTTGCTGGCAGACGAACCAACGGGATCACTCGATCCCAAGACCGGACGGGAAATCTTTCGTCTACTGCTCGAAATTGCTGAAGCAGACAATTGCACTCTGCTTATGGTTACCCATGACTTAACCCTAGCCTCTGAGCTGCCCAATAGATTTGACTGTTCGAAACTCGTGAAGACCAATAAGAATGAGGATGGAAAGGAAGCTAATTCGGCATGAGCCTGACAGCCATGGCTTGGCGATACTTGAGATTTCGCTGGTTTGTATCTCTTCTTACCTTATTTGGCATTGCCATCGGAGTTGCTCTGGTATCTGCAGTGCTTGCACTTCGTCATCAATCTGAACAAGCTTTTTCAAAAGATGCGGTTCTATATGACTTGGTGGCCGGAGGAAAGGGCAGCCCTCTCCAATTGATACTCTCCAGCGTTTATCATCTGGACTCGCCCACCGGGAATCTACCTTACTCCGATTACCAGCGTTTCCAGCACGATTCTCGCGTACTCTGGTCTGCTCCAATTGGACTTGGGGACAATTACAAGGGTTATCGTATCGTGGGCACCGAGGTTCATTTCTTTGATCTCCCGGATCAGGACGGCAAACCATTCTTTCAATTGGCGCGAGGTAGAATCTTCGAAGACACCTTCGAGGTTGTAATCGGCAGCCAAGTTGCCTCCTCCACAAGCCTTGATTTGGACGACGTCTTCTTTGGCACGCATGGACTGGTTGAGGTGCCAGGGGCTGAAATTCATCGCGATTTCCCTTATCGTGTGAGTGGCGTCCTCGCTCCGACAGGAACGGCTCAGGATCGGGCTATATTCGGGACCCTTTCCTCAGTCTGGGAGATCCATGAGTCCGAGGATCGTCTTCACTCTGCAATTCTTGGATCAGCAGTTCTCGAAAGTCGCCAAAAGCGGGAAGCTACTGCCATTTTGTTTCGTCTCAAAACTCCAGGACTTCGTCTCTGGATGGCCGATGAAATACGCAACAGTACACAAGGGATAGCCACCGTACCCGTGAATGAAATTCTTCGATTTCAAAGAAGCATCATCGATCCTCTGCAACGAATTCTTCTTTCAATCTCTGCCGCTGTTATAGTCGTTGCCTTTCTCACCGTTTTTCTCACCTTGTACCAAGCAGCGGAGAGACGCCGTCAGGACATCGCAATCCTCCGTGCTCTCGGTGCCCTACGCAGCGAAATTGCCTTTTTGGTATTTTTCGAAGGATTGATGCTTGCAGCAATTGGAATCATCTTGGGTTTACTCCTTGGGCATGGCGGACTTGCGCTTGGATCCGAAACCCTTTATGCGAAAACCGGTTTCCTTGTTCATCCATGGGAAATATCCAAAACGGAATCTTTTGCCCTCCTGGCAATGGGATTGTGCGGAGCCATCGCATCGCTTTTTCCTGCAATCACATCTTATCGACGAACGCCCATCTTGGACCTTCAGCTGAACGAATGAAAATCTCTGTCTTCCCCACGCCATGAAAGTTTCACGAATCTTTTTTCCTCTTTCCGCTCTTATTCTCATTTCAACTTATCTTTTTCATGACCACTTTTTCTCTGCCGGGAATGAAACGGATTTAATTTCCGAGAGAAATGGGGAGAAAAAGCCTGTCGAAAAAAGTACCAAAGTTCCACCGCTCATTGACTTCCCCCTTCTTGGCGAAGCCAGACCCCTCGACCTGATTGAGATGACCCTGTCCTTTCCAGAAACCCTCCGAAAACTGAACGGTCTTCAAGTAAGACTTATCGGATACATGGCACCTTTTGACAGTTTGGAAGATATGCGCCGCTGCCAGATTGTTCCAAGCTACGTCGGATGTACTTTTTGCAGTCCTCCAAACCTCAGACAGGTTGTCTACGTCAATCAGTCAGAAGATGGTTCTCTCGAAGAAATTTATCCCTTCATCGAGGAACCCTGCCAGGTCACTGGCATCTTCCGCATCTCGGAACCGGAAAGTGATCACGAAGGAAAAAAAAAGGGCTTCGTTTACTCGATCGAAAATGCTGAAGTTACCATCTACACCGGTAAGACAGCCAAGCGGGCACCAGGTCACGGAAACTCAAAGGGACACAAAACCGGACAGGGTTCTTCTCCCCTACCTCCGATTGACCCATTAGTTTTGGTTCAACAAGTGGCGGATCTTCTTGGTCAGGAAAGCTATCTTTCGATATCCTTCGAAAACATTCCACACCAAATTTTCGAAGGCATTCTAAGGGACGAAGCCCGGACCATTCATTCAAAGCGTACACAAACAGCAAGATCCGAAGCATTTACCCTGCTGGGTTTGCTCCCGAAAGGCATGATTTTGTCGCAAGTCATTGCAGAATTTGAACTTTCTCAACGAGTTGCCTTGTCCGATCCAAAGGGAGAACGAGTCTATGTTCTTGATTCTGTTCCCGTTGACCACCCATACGTAAGAACGGAACTCGTGGGAGCCATTTCAGACGCGCTTAGAAGACAAGAATCCGTTCGAAATCCAATCCTACAAAACCAAGCTTCTTCAGATAATGAAGACACGCGTCGGGCAAGAGAAGCCCTCACGCTCGGAATACGCAAAGTCATCAAGAGACGCTATGCCAGAAATTTAGGCATCTCACCTTCCATTCCACCACCAAAAGAATTTGCCCGTCGAATAGAACCTTTGCCTGGCACATCTTTGTTAAATCGTTGGCACTCTCTACCTGAAGACGTAGGACCATACTTTGTTAATTTTCATGTGGGTCCAACGGGTCCCATCAAAGACATGAAGCCCCTTTCCAACAGACCGCCAACAACTACGATGGAATTTTTCCGTCCTCTTTGGCACCAGGATCCGGCTTTATGGCTAAATGACCCCGTTCCGGAGGATTTTGCCGACCAACTGATAAGTTTTCCGCCGGATTTAACCGATGTCCTGGGAGCAGGTGGTTTGATGCCCTTTCTTGCAAGCAAGAATTCCGGACATGTGGTTATGACCGTATCAGGCCAATGGGCAGGGGATCGATGGGCCATTTGGAAATTCCCGGATGATTCGGCTGCCCTTTTATTGGAAACCCGCTGGCAGGACGAAACGTCCGCCCTGGAGTTTTGCCTAGTCATTCCAGCTCATCCGTTTCAATGGTTTTTTCCCCATGAGGAAGGTACGAATAAGGTACGAATGATTCGAGCAACTTCAACTGCGGCACTTAATAGATTAATACCTACAAAACCTTGAAATAACTTTAGAAACCGAATCGAAGGATTGATCAATTGCAATCAAGCATTCCAATCCATTCGAATCCGGTTCAAAATAGTTTCAATGATAGAAATATCTGAGTAATTAGGAGTATCGTAACTTTCATGGAGATAGCTCTACATTCAAGCTGCGTATCCAGTTAGATCTGAAATAGGTCAACTTGTACCTCAAATCCTAAATGGCAGAAGAATTCCTACTTTAAATCACTGCTAGTCGATTTATCTCGCAGCAGTCCATTTTGCCGAATTTTGGGAAAGCTTAATGAATGTGGAGATCGTCTCTAAATCAAAGATTGCAACATCCATGACATAGGAAAGGGAATTCCCAAATTCGTCCAAATCAATCCATCACTCAGGTTTGTCAAGATCTGTGATTTTCAACGAATACTTTGCCACTGCAATGCGGTGTGTGGTCGTCAATTTCGAATCTGTAACAAGCTGCACCCAATCTTCGATGCAATGGGAAACGATTTGGTTAGTGGTCATGTCAAGCGAATCTCTTATCTTGGACATATTTAGATAAACCCCTTTGGGGATTCTTGCTGATATTGAAACATAATCCTTTTTCGGAATGTTAGTCATGATGAGTTGTGTAAGTATGAATGATAAATGTTTTAAAGATACAAAATAAAAAATGCCGAAATAATAAACTTTGCCAAATTATAAACTAATGCATAAAACCTAAGTAATTTTAAACAAATCTGAATTAATAGTATTACAAACTAAAATCACTGAGTTTGTCTTAATTTTTAAAATTATTTATAATTTTTATTGAATACATTACTTTTCATAATCTTACCTTTGCGAACCCCATTAGAACTGGGATCCTTACAGAATTTATGTCAAACCAAGAAAGTATCACTAACTATTTTGCTGAACGAAATTCATGCCAATTTAAATTTAAAATAAAACCATATTGCAATTTTGTTACAACAAGAAATGCCCTTAAAAGATTAAAAAAAACTAAAAATTTTGCAGATTTATTTTCGAGAAATAATTGGCGCAATTAATGCAAACTTCGCTTTCTGAAAATTATTATCTAAAGGAAAAATAGTATAATTGTGTGGTTGCCCACCTTTCGAAATCTCACAAAGGAATTATTTTTCTTTTTGTTTCCCCAAATAACAAACCAAAGCAGTTTAACTGCTTTCAAAAACCAAAAATGATGCACAAAACCAATCAACTAAAACGCAAATTGAAGACCCTCTTTTCGGTCTTTTTCTTATTATCCTCGTCGTCCTTCGTCATGGGCAATGAAGAGTTTCCCACCGCTGAAGTATGTAAAACAGGGCTCGCTGTTACGGATGATACCGTGACCGTTGGACAATTACACTCCATTACCGGCACCATGGCCATCAGTGAAACTGGTTCCGTTGAAGCTGAGCGTCTCGCCATCAAACAAATTAACGACATGGGTGGAGTGCTCGGAAGAAAAATCGAAATCATCCAGGAAGATGGAGCCTCGGATTGGCCAACCTTCGCCGAGAAATCAAAAAAGCTCATCATTCAAGACAAGGTTGCATGTGTATTCGGATGCTGGACCTCAGCATCTCGCAAAGCAGTACTTCCGATATTCGAAAAAGAAAACAACATGCTTTACTATCCTACTTTCTATGAAGGTTTGGAAGCTTCTAAAAATGTTGTTTATACCGGACAAGAGGCTGTCCAACAAATCTTGTGGGGTCTTGATTGGGCCTACGAAAACTTGGGTGCCCGAACATTCTATCTCATCGGTTCTGACTACATTTGGCCTCGTACTTCCAACAAGATCGCCCGGAATCACATTGAGAGGTTTTTAAAGAAAAAGGATTCCAAGTGCAAAGTGGTAGGCGAGGAATACTATCCTCTTGGACACACTAATTTTCGTTCATTGATAAATAAAGTGAAGCTGAAAAAGCCTGATCTCATCTACAGCATCGTTGTGGGTGGAAGTAATGTAGCATGGTACAAACAACTTAAAGCAGCCGGCATTACCTCCAACAAATACAACCTGCTAACCATCTCGACTACAGAAGATGAGTTGTTGGGAATAGGTGGGGAAAATGCAGAGGGCTTTTACGCTTGTATGAAATACTTCCAATCCCAGAAAAACCCAAACAATCAGGCATTCGTGAAAGCTTTTAAGGAAATGTGGGGAGAGGATTCCGTCATTGGTGACGTTACGCAAGCCGCATATTTGGGACCATGGATTTGGAAAGCAGCAGTCGAGAAAGCTGGAAGCTTTGACATTGACAATGTGCACGCAGCTCACCCGAACATCGAATTACCGGATGCCCCAGAAGGTTATGTGCGTGTTCACGAAACTAACCAGCACTTATACAGCAGAGCCAAAATTGGAAAGATCACAAAAGACGGTCAGTTTGAAGTCATGGCCATATCCGATGATTTGATTGAGCCTGATCCCTTCCCCAAAGGTTATCAGTAATAGAAATCCTTCATCTTTTTTTCTGATTGGAGGCTGCCGTCTGATGACGATTAGGCGGCGGCTTTCAATAGTTTTTTTATAATCTTTGTAAAGTAAGTTTAAAAGGGAGCAAAGTAATGGGCGATTACACATTTGATGAAATCTACGCCATTGTAGTGATGCAATCCTTCAGCGGGGTTAGCTTGATGTGCATTTATATTCTAATGGGCTTGGGACTTTATATCATTTTTGGACAAATGGGCGTAATTAATATGGCTCATGCTGAATTCCTGGTCTTAGGATCATATACTATGTGCCTTTTTTCCAAGTTTGTGACGGAAAACATGCCTGCCTTCGAAAATTATTATGTGATCTTCGCCATACCTTTGTCTTTTGGCGTAGCATTCGGAGTTGGATATCTGGTCGAGTGGTTTCTGATAAGTCGTCTATATCATCGACCGCTCGATACTCTACTCGCCACTTGGGGACTGAGTTTGATTATGCAGCAATGCTTTCGCAGTTTCATTGGAGCAAGAGAGATGAGTGCTGATCTGCCTGAGTGGCTACTCGGATCATGGGCGGCAAGTGATATCATCGACATCCCGATCAGCGGACTGGTTCTTCTTTTGCTTACTGTATTTCTAATCGTGGGCTTGGCGCTGTTCAAAACCAAAACCCGCATGGGGCTAAGAATGCAAGCAACCACCCAAAACCGTGAAATGACGGGCGCCTTGGGCATCAATACCAAAATGACCGATCGAATAACCTTTGGAATCGCTTGCGGAATTTCGGGAATTGCAGGTGCGTTTTTTACCACCATGGCATCGACTTCTCCCTCCGCAGGCACTAACTACATAGTTGATTCCTTTCTCGTTCTCGTGGTGGGTGGACTGGGTAGTTTGGTCGGACTCTTCGTCTCAGGCGGATTCCTCGCTTTGTTGTCATCCATTTTAGAGTTTTTCATGACTGGATCCATAGCCAAAGTCTGGCTCTACCTGGTGATTTTTGTCGTTCTCATGAAATTCACCCGCGGTCTGTTCTCCGACAAGGTTCGCAGCTAAACGAATTCATTGCCATGATCAATCCTATCAACCAAGCAGAATCAAGTTTTGGAAAGGTTCTATATGAACGTCTTTTTAAAAATAAAGAGGGGTTGATTGCCTTTGCTATTCTTGCCTTTGTAATTTTGATAATATTCCCAACGGTCCTGAGTCCGTTTCGTCTTAATCTGACGGGCAAATATCTTTGTTATGCATTCGCTGCCGTCGGTCTCGTCATGTGTTGGGGCAATGCTGGCATTTTGTGTCTGGGTCAGGGACTGTTTTTTGGAGCTGGTGGATATTGCATGGCCATGTTCCTCAAACTTGAGGCTTCCGACCCCGAGAGCACTGCGATTCAAAGCACCCCCGGCATCCCGGATTTCATGGACTGGAATCAGGTAACGGAGTTGCCATGGTTTTGGAATCCATTCAAGAGCCTACCTCTCACCATTGCCCTCATCATCACTCTACCAGCCCTGCTTGCTTATATATTAAGTGTGTTCTATTTCAAGGGTCGGGTTAGTGGAGTCGTATTCGCAATCCTGACACAATCCATGGTGGCTTGCCTGTGGTATTTTATCGTCGGCAACCAAGGTTATTTTGGAGGCATAAACGGCATTACCGACTTGAAGACTCTTAAAGGTTGGGACATCCGAACGGAAGACGCTCATTACCTACTGTACTACCTGTGCTGTTTTTTGCTGCTTTTCTGCATTCTGCTCAGCAGATATATTCTTTCGACTCGCTTGGGCCGGGTGCTTATCGCTCAACGAGACAAGGAAATGCGGGTTCGCTTTTCAGGCTACAACATTACTTCCTTTAGAATATTCATTTTTTGTTTTGCGGCTGTTGTAAGTTCCATAGGAGGTGCCATGTTCACCCTGCAAGTTGGTTTCATGTCTCCTAATTTAATTGGAATCGTACCTTCTATCGACATGGTTATTTTCACCGCCGTCGGAGGAAGAGAAAGCCTCTTGGGCGCTGTATATGGAGCTCTTGCGGTGAATGCGGCAAAAACTGCTTTTTCCGAAGCATATGCTGCCCAATGGTTGTTTTTCTACGGTGCGACTTTCATTGTCATCGTACTGTATTTACCCAAGGGACTAGCGGGAATCTATCACGATCACATCAAAAAATGGATAGGAAAAAGCATGAGTAGCTCAAAAAACAATGACGGAGAAACTCCTGCTTTAGTCACGGAGGAAAAAAATGCCGAGTAACACAGATTATTTACTAGCAATAGAGGATTTGACGGTCAGTTTCGACGGTTTCAAAGCTGTTGATGAGCTTACTTTGTATGTTGATAAAGGGGAATTAAGAGTAATCATCGGACCAAACGGAGCTGGTAAGACTACCGTATTGGATCTGATAAGCGGGAAGACGAGAGCTTCATCGGGCAGCATTCGCTACAACAATGTTGAGTTAACTTCAATGCGCGAGCATGAGATCGTGAGAGCTGGAATAGGGAGGAAATTTCAAACTCCTTCGATCTATGAGAAATTGTCCGTCTACGAGAACCTCGAAATTTCATACCCTTGGGGCCGAACTGTCTTCGGGTCTCTAAAATTCACTCGGACCAAACAGGTGATTGATCGCATTCAGGATGTTGCGCAACAGATTTTTTTGAGTGATATGCTTGAAACACAGGCCGAACTTTTGAGTCATGGACAAAAGCAGTGGCTGGAAATTGGAATGTTGCTGGTGCAAAATCCGGAATTGATTATGCTCGATGAACCGGTAGCCGGAATGACGGCGAAAGAACGCGAGGCCACCGCTGCGCTTTTGGAAAAAATCGCCAAGGAAAGATCCATCATCATCATTGAACATGACATGGACTTCGTTGCCAAGATTGCTGACCAAGTTACCGTTTTGCACTTAGGAAAAATTCTCAAGCAAGGGTCCATGGATGAGGTTCGTGACGACCCAGTCGTACAGGAAGTTTATCTGGGTCATTAACTTACAAAGAGAAATCAAATGTTCCATATAAATAGTTTGAACGTCAGTTACGGCGAAAGCAAAGTCATCGAAAATTTGGATCTTGAACTAAACAAAGGTGAGATTTTGGCCGTAATGGGTCGAAATGGCATGGGCAAGACCACCCTATTCAAATCACTCATCGGGATTCTTGGTTGTGGTTCCGGATCAAGCATCAAGATGGAGGATAAGGAACTCTCTTCGGAACCTAGTTTTATACGTGTGCGAAATGGACTGGCATATGTGCCGCAGGGAAGAATGATTTTTCCCAACTTGTCCGTTACGGACAATATTCGAACCGGACTCGATTCCACTGAGGAGAAATCTGTACCTGATTATGTCTACGAATTGTTTCCCGTACTCAAGGAGATGGGTAAGCGAAAAGGAGGCAACCTTTCCGGCGGGCAGCAGCAACAACTTGCCATTGCTCGTGCTCTGGTAACAAAACCTAAAGTTTTGCTTTTGGATGAACCGACGGAAGGAATACAGCCTTCCATCATCAAGGAGATGGCCGAGAAGCTAAAGACCATTCGGGATATGCATCAAGTGTCAATCATCGTCGCTGAACAAGTATTGTCATTCGCCCTTACTGCCTGCGACCGGTTTCTGGTGATGGAAGGAGGCAGCATCGTACACTCCAGCGATCGATCGGAGGTTGATGCGGAAAAGATCAAGAAATTCTTGTCGGTTTAATACTTTATACTACACACACTACGTTTCACACAATAAACCTACTACTACAAATACGATGAAAACACTAATAAAAGTAAACCTCGATGCCTCGCCTGAGGAGCATGACGTACTTCACAATCGTTGGCATCCAGACATTCCTATGGTCGCCATGGTCGATCCCGGAGATGAATTCCGGGTTGAGTGCATTGACTGGACGGGAGGGCAAATCAACAACGATGATGATGCCACGGACATAAAGGTAGTAGATCTCACTAAGGTTCATTATCTTAGCGGGCCAATTGGGATCAAGGGCGCTGAGCCAGGAGATTTGCTCGTAGTTGACATTCTTGACGTTGGCGTTCTGGAAGATTCGGAATGGGGCTTTACCGGGTTGTTCGCAAAGGAAAATGGAGGTGGTTTCCTCACTGAACACTACCCCGAAGCTCGCAAGGCTTGTTGGGATTTTCATGGAGTCAAGACATCGTCAAGGCATATCCCAAACGTGGAGTTTGCAGGTATTATGCACCCGGGTCTCATCGGATGTCTGCCATCGCAAGAACTGCTTGATGAATGGAACAAACGCGAAACCAAGTTGTTTGAAACAAATCCAGAGCGTACACCCCCTCTTTGCGCCTTGCCCTACGCAGATACCGCTCATATGGGACGAATGAGCTCAGAAGATGCGGCAGAAGCGGCAAAGGAAGCGGCTCGTACTGTTCCTCCGCGTGAACATGGAGGAAATTGTGATATCAAAGATTTGACCCGTGGTTCCAAAGTTTACTTCCCGGTTTACGTTAAAGACGGAGGCCTTTCAATGGGTGATATCCACTTCTCACAGGGGGACGGTGAAATCACCTTTTGCGGCGCCATCGAAATGGCTGGCTATATCGACATTCGGGTAAGTCTTATAAAGCAAGGTGTTCAAAAATACGGGGTAATCAATCCAATTTTCGAACCCAGTCCGATCAAGCCCGAGTACAAGGAACATTTGATATTCGAAGGCATCTCCGTCGACGAAACAACAGGAGAACAGTACTATCTGGACGCTCATGTTTCTTACAGAAGAGCTTGCCTGAATGCGATCGAATACATGAAGAAATTTGGCTACACCGGGGAGCAAGCTTATGCAATCTTGGGAACGGCTCCAGTTCAGGGACATATCAGTGGAATCGTAGACATTCCCAATGCCTGCGCTACCCTCCACTTACCTACTGAAATCTTTGATTTTGACATCAAGCCTAACGCTGAAGGTCCGAAGCATTCCGTTACTACAGACGTGGATCTTGCCAAAGCCTGACAGCAGCAAAAGCTATTGGTTCTCCGATTGGTTTGCCCATATGGCAACCACTTCCCTCCATAAAAATACCAAATATTGAAGTAAGTCATGCAAATTTTTGAATACAAATGTGAAAAACACGGTGTTTTCGAACTCATGCGTCCGTCTGGTCTGAGACGCCATCCCGGACCTTGTCCGGAATGCGGAAAATTAAGTCAGCGAATTTTCAACACCATGCCCAACCTCAGACAACTGGACGCAAGCAAAAAGGAAAGCATCGAGCGTAATATAAAAAGTCAGTTCGAACCTCACGTGTGTGGGCCGAATTGTGAACACGAGGCACCCGGGCTTCTTCCTCCCAAGCCTAAGGAGATGCCTAAGGTGCAGTCTTACAACGGTCCTCGTTCGTGGGTCATCGAACACTCCATTTGACTGGTTAGCTCGAATGCCTCGACATTGTTACGAGAAGTATTGTATATTCCGCAAATCGTAAAGTTATTCAATTTCCAATCATTCATTGCAAGGAATGAATCACCACGGATTTGTGATATTTGGTTAGTCGCCTGAAATTAAATGAATGTTCCATGGACTAGATTCGATCAGTTTGGGTTCTCTGTGTCCTTCATCTGTGCGGTACACTGCTTGGCAATGCCTTTTCTTTTAGCCATGGTTCCTTATCTTGGCAGCACTTTCATCGCGGGTGACAAAATGGAAATGGTAATGATCTGTATAACCCTTTCGGTCGCAGTTCCGACTCTTTTTCGTGGCTATCTCAAGCATCGAAGATTACTCATTCCGGCATGTTTCATACTTGGAATGCTTTTTCTTACACTTCGACCAGGAAGCTTTGAACATACTCATGATCATTTTCATAGCGAAGATTCATTACATTTCATTTTAGCCGCTTTGGGTGGATTCTCCCTCGCCATAGGGCATTGGTTCAATCTGAAATTCTGCAGGCTTTGTCCAAGTTGTAGGGATGAAAGTGATACCGGCAAGTAAGCTTTACAGTCCATTCAAAAAATTAGCTGATTACCCTTTCCATAATCGTTCTCACCTACATCAGCACGTTTTTCATACGCTTCATTAAAATTATAGATCTACGAATAAGACTTGGGGAAATTTTTTTACCTCAGTTGACTTACAGTCAAAGAAAAGCCTATAATTAGTTGTTTTCTAACCAAAAAATAAAAAACAAAGTTTGGAAACTTTTTTTAACCACAAGACAAAAAATGAAAATACTTTGCATTTTATACGACGACCCGAAAAATGGCATGCCCGAAAGGTATCCTCTTTCTGAACTTCCAAAGTTAGATAGCTATCCTGATGGTATGTCCCTTCCTACCCCAAAAGGAAGAGACTTCACCCCAGGAGAGTTGTTGGGATGTGTTTCGGGAGAATTGGGACTGAGGAATTTCTTGGAAGAAAATGGTCATCAATTTGTCGTTACAAGCAGCAAGGATGGTACGGACTGTGAGGCGGACAAACACATTATCGATTCAGATGTTGTCATATCCCAACCGTTTTTTCCTTATTATCTGACCAGAGAAAGAATTGAAAAAGCAAAAAATCTTAAAATGGCAATTACTGCCGGGATTGGCTCGGATCACGTCGATTTGCAAGCAGCGATTGACAACAAGGTGGATGTGGTTGAGGTAACGTTCTGCAATTCGAGATCTGTCGCTGAACACATTGTAATGATGATTGTCTCCATGGTCAGAGATTACCACAACCAGCATCGAATCGTTGTCGAAGGGGGTTGGAATATAGCTGATGCCGTGCAGAGATCATATGATGTCGAAGGCATGCACATAGGTACGGTTGCTGCTGGTCGAATTGGGTTGGATGCCTTGAGAAAAATGAAACCTTTTGACGTTCATCTGCATTATTTTGACAGGCACAGGCTGCCTGAAAGTGTTGAAAACGAACTGAATTTAACTTTCCATGATTCGGTAGAATCCATGGTTAAAGTTTGCGACGTTGTCACAATCAATTGTCCATTACATCCTGAAACGGAAAATTTATTCGATGATGATATGATCAACAAAATGAAAAAGGGTGCTTTCATCGTTAATACCGCAAGAGGAAAAATTTGTAATCGTGATGCAGTCGCCAGAGGGCTTGAAAGCGGTCAATTGAGCGGTTATTCCGGAGACGTGTGGTTTCCCCAACCCGCTCCAAATGATCACATATGGAGAACTATGCCAAATCATGGAATGACTCCCCATACCTCCGGCACATCCTTGTCGGCCCAAGCTCGGTATGCCGATGGTGTGCGAGAAATTTTGGAATGTTTCTTTGAAGGCAGGGAAATCAGAAACCAGTATCTGATCGTACAAAATGGTCAATTGGCTGGTATGGGCGCACATTCTTACAGCAAGGGATCATCAACAGCCGGCTCGGAGGAGGCAGCCGAATACAAAAACAACTAGTTTGCGTTCTTGCTCAACCCAATTTCTTGGTTTAGCTTTGTATAAATATGTAACCCATTCAAATATATAATTTTATGAAATCCTCCAATACCTTCAAGACACATCCTAACCACGAACACCAACATGGTCCAGATTGCGGACATCTTGCGATAAGGCACGGTGATCACATTGATTATCTTCATGATGGTCAACTCCATCACTTGAACGGAGAACATGTTGAAGAGCATATCCTTGAAGTATCCGCGAAAAACCCCGATCGTTGCACGCCCAATCACAAATGCAATGGCCACGATGCCGACCATGTCCATGGCCCTGGTTGTGGACACGAAGCAGTGCCTCATGGAGATCACATTGATTATCTGGTAGACGGGCACTTACACCATCCGCATGGCGGACATTGCGATGACCACGGTCCACTAGAGATCCTTTAATTCAGTCAATTTTATAGTGACTCACGCTTTGGAGCCCTCTGCCTTCTCCAGAATGTCTTTTGATACGGTCGTCTCATATGTCGGACTGCTCCCTCGCCACATCTGATTTCAAAAGCTAACCACTTCTTCTTCCCATACCTGAATCCGGAATCGATTTGCCGTCATATACGTACGGATCAAAGCTTTGTTTCTTTACTGACCCCGCAGCTAAGCAATCACTTTGCACCGCTTCCATATTCAGGAAAAGCAAAGTCAAAACTTTGTGCCTTTTTGGTACAATCACACCTTGTTACCCTCAACGAGAAGGGATGTGGATTTAGAATTCATGATGGGAATGTCCATACTCTTAAGATGTTGTGATTGGCCAAGAAACTATGCGACCTGGCTTTATTTCATGGTCCATTGGTTTATGGCTAAACGATCTTACTTTTGATACTCTTGGGTAATTACCAGTAAAGACGAATCGGCCAAACTTGAATCAACTTCCCACTGACTCAGCGACCCAAGCCACTTAACAGAGATCCTTCTCCCTGCGATTTACCTCCGGCTTTCGGGGCGGATTGGATGATCCGGTCCGCCAAGCGGGAAAAGGGAAGACTTTGCAACCAAACCGTTCCAAAGCCGCTCAGAGTGGCAAGAAACAGACCTTCACCTCCAAAAACCATCGACTTCAATCCGCCAGCCATTTGAATGTCGTAACGAATGCTTTCTTCGAAAGCCACGATGCAACCAGTATCCACCCGGATGGTGTCTCCATTCAGTTCCTTCTTTACCACGGTTCCTCCAGCATGAACGAAGGCCTTTCCATCTCCCGAAAGCTTCTGCAGGATAAAGCCTTCCCCTCCGAAAAATCCAGCGCCCAATCTCTTCTGCAAAGCAATGGAAACTCGCGTTCCAAAAGCAGCGCATAGGAAAGCATCCTTTTGGCATAGGAGGCTTCCCTGATGCATGGGCAGATCGACGCAAATGATTTTGCCAGGATAAGGAGCGGCAAAACTAACTCTTCTCTTGCCCACTCCGTTGTTGGTGAAGTGCGTCATGAAAATCGATTCTCCGGTAAGCGCCCTTTTGCCCACATCAAGCAATTTTCCGAACAACCCCTGATTGGGTTGGGATCCATCTCCCATCTTTGCTTCAAAAGTGATCTCGTCTTCCATGTAATTCATGGCACCCGCTTCTGCGACCACAGTTTCTCCTGGATCCAACTCGATTTCGACGATTTGCATGTCGTCCCCGATCAACTCGTAATCTATTTCATGACTGTTCACTTATGGAATTCGTTTTTAGCAAACAAACTGTTGTTCATCTGGGTTTTTCAAAGGAGGAATCAATCTACACTTGTTTTAGTGAAAATTGAAAAAAGTCTACTTGAAGCAATTATCATATCTTCGTGGCTTGTAAAGAATCATTGCCCAGAATAAACGTCGCGCATTTCAGCGGCCAGAAGTGAAATTCCTCTTTTCACCACTTCATCGTCCTGAGCATAAGTTACGCGAATGCACTGATTCTTATGAGCCCAATCTTCCCTTTCCATTCCTGGGAAAAAATAATGACCGGAAACCACCAGCAGTCCTTTTTTCTTCAATCTTTGGTAAAGCTCGTGACTGCTGATGGGTAGGTGATCAAACCAAAGCCATAGAAACAAAGCTCCTTCGGGCTTATGAATCCTCATTGGAATATCGCGCCCCATCTCCCTCAGCAAGTGAGCCACCGCCCGCTTGGCTTTTTTTTCATAAAAAGGACGAATAACTTCCCTGCTAATAAGGGTGATTTCACCACTTCTTACCATATCCAAAGCTAAAGCAGGTCCCATGCTGCCGGGGGCCAAACTGAAAACGGAAGTCATCCGCGAGATCGCTCGTATGACTTTCTGAGTTGCTACGATGATTCCAGTACGTAAAGTGGGTAATCCAAACTTGGAAAGGCTGAGACAGAGCACAAGATTCTCATCCCATACCGGAGTAATCTCTTCAAAAATGATATTCGGGAAGGGAGTACCATATGCATTATCAATGATCAATGGTACACCCCGCTCATTGGCAAGTTCTCGGAGGCGGGAAACTTCCCTATCCGTAACCACATTGCCGGTTGGATTGGTCGGACGGGATAAACAGACCGCTCCGACTCCCTGATCCATT